>JAIXRU010000152.1 GCA_027485045.1 Opitutaceae bacterium
CCATCCTCACCTCCACCCGCCTCCACAACGGCGTACTCCACAACCCCAAGTCCGACCGCCGCACCACCCAAGGCATCTTCCACGTCACCGAGGGCGGCCTGCCCATCCCCGACGACAAAAAAGCCGTCCCCGCCGCCGTCTTTGCCGCCCTCCTCGCCCGCGCCCTCCACCCCTCGCCCGAACTGCTCGCCCTCCCCTTCACCGGCGCCGAGCCCAAACCCGCCTGCACCTTCGTTTCGCTCTACCTCCGCCCTGTCGTAGTGCCCGCCGTCCCCGGCTTCACCCCCGCCCGCCGCATGGAGACCCGTTTCTTCATCCCCGGCTCCCTCGTCTGTAACCTCGACTTTGTCGAAAGCATCTTCGGCAACGCCGGCGACCCCTCCCTCCCTGTTAACGACGCCGCCCTCGACCCCGAATCCTGGACCGGCCACACCGGCTGCATCATCCTCGCCCCCCACCTGAACGGCCTTACCAAAAAAGAACTCGGCCTGCCCGCCTACGCCGACGCCACCCCCCGCCAGCACCGCGACGGCATGTGCTGGCAATCCCCCGAAGAAGCCTACAACGACGGCGTCGCCTTCAAAATCACCGCCCGCGACGCCTCCGGCGTCGTCATCACCCTCATCTCCGATAACTACTTCGGCTACTGCAAGAAAGAGGTTAAAACCCAAATTTCCTTCTCCGCCAATCTCCTCGGCATCTCCGAAGAAGAACACGCCGGCGGCGCCCTTGCCTTCCCCAGCTACGACCTCGGCGAAGAGTTCCAACTCTCCAACGTCCTGCCCGCCCTGCCCCACGCCTTCCAGGACGCCATCGCCCTCCTCGGCGACCGCGCCGAACCCCAGCCCGGCGGCTGGGCCCGCGACCTCGAATTCGCCAACATCTACTACCTGCCCGACGACGCCCGCTTCGACCTCCGATCCCAACGCATCGCCTGGGGCCCGGTGGAGAAACCCACCCATACCCTCAAACTCCTCCCCGGCATCACCTACGTCCTCCCCTCCGGCTACAAAATCGAAATGGTCCGCCCCGACACCGCCGCCCGTTGGCGCCTCCGCGGCACCACCGCCGAAGGCCTGCTATGCCATAAGCCCTGCACCGTCTCCGGCGGCGGCAAATCCGAGATCTCCAAATCCATCGCCGATGCCATCTTCACCGGCCCCGTCTTCATCGCCGACCATGTCAAAGACCTCGACCTCGTCGAAGCCATCCTCAAACGCGACTACGCCAACCGCTACCGCGACGACGCCCTCAACAAAAAACCCGGCCAGGGCCGCCCCATCCTCTCCCCCCAGCGCTCCCTCGGCTCCGTCGTTAAACTTCTCTCCCGCAGCCCCGACTACACCGACGAATACAACACCTGGCTCCTCTCCACCCCCCGCTACATCCGCGACCTCGTACTCCTCGTCAAACGCGTCCACAAACCCTGGGACGGCCAGGACTGGCGCCGCCATTTCTCGGTGGACGCCATCAACGGCCGCCCCGGCAACGAGCTAAAGTATCACGGCGCCCGCGCCACCACCCAGCTCCTCCGCGTCGGCTACGCCACCGACGGTGCCTGGCGCACCTTCTCCCTGCGCAGCGACTTCCTCCCCGCCATTAAAATCCAGGCCGAGGACGACATCACCGCCTCCGCCGTCGCGCCCACCTCCGCCGTCCAAGGCCTCTCGCCCGACACCGCCGAAGGCACCTCGGTCAAAATCATCCACAACTGCGAGACCCGCCTCTTCCAGCGCCCCGACGATGCCGTCATCCGCGGCTACGATAAACACGCCGAACGCGACTTCGCCTCCGGCGGCACCTTCTTCTCCAACTACTCCGCCATCTCCCACGCCGAAGCCGCCGAACTCCTCGAAGACACCCTCGGCTTCGACGCCTACACCGACCCGATCAAGAAACTCATCCGGGACTTCGTCGCCGCCCCCAAGGCCGCCTTTATCGTGCTGCCCTCCCACCCCCGCATCGTGGACGGCAAGCCCACCAAAAACCCCCGCTACCTCCAGGTCCGCCCCGACCTGCTCGACCCCCGCGCCACCGCCCTCGCCCGCATCGGCACCCGACTCTACCGCGGTATTCCCGCTACCCAACCGGTCACCTACCCGGTCGGCGCAGTGCTCATGGGCCGCCGCCTCAACCCGCCCGAAAAAGGCGTCCGCGCCCTCTGCGTGTTCAACCCCATTCACTACCAGGAAGTGCCCGAGGCCTTCATGGACCTCATCGCCAGCCTCACCGGTAAATCCCCCTCCACCACCGGAGCCGGCTCCGAAGGTGCCCTCACCAAAGGCCCCTTCAACGCCCTCCCGCCCATCTACGATCTCAACGCCGCCCTCGTCTCCTTCCTGCTCACCGACCTGCCCGCCTTCTCCACCGCCGCCGGCTGGGTCGGTCCCAAGCTCCGCGTTGACCACGACGTCTCCCTGCTTGTCCCCGAAATCTGGTGCCGCATGACCGCCGAGGAACGCACCCCAAAATTCCTCATCGAACACGGCCACCTCGAACGCTGCGTGGACCTCGTCCACGACGGCAAACCCGTGCTCTCCTCCCGCCTCGGCTACCGCATCACCGCGCGCTTCGTGCAGACCTTCCTTGGCCGCGTCCTCAGCAACCCCTCCACCGTCTTCGACGAAGAGCACCTCAAGCCCGAGCTCACCGACGCCGCCGTCTTCGCCGACGGCATGGCCAACATCACCGAAGCCATGAAAGCCGCCGCTGAAAACTACTTCGCCGACGGCTCCGTGGCCGATGCCTGCCCGCCCCTTCAGGCTCTCCTCCACATCATGCGCGACGGCCACTGGCAGGGCCACGACCTCTCCGCCCCCGAGGTTCGCCGTCTCTTCGACCGTGCCGAGATGATGAAGAGCGACTGGTATGCCGCCCGCCTGGAAGCCAAGCGCCAGATCGACGCCGCCACCCTCGACGCCCACGCGCGTTATTTGGAGAAATTCCTCAAACGCGCCAGCTACGCCGACGTGGCCGTCACCCTCGAAATCGACGACCGGGCCGAACGCATCGCCACCCGCGCCCGCACCGCCAAGTCCCCCGCCTACATCGAGACCCTGCGCGGCACCCTCGGCGCCGAACCCGCCCTCGCCCCCGCCATCGTTCAAGCCGTAAAACGCTCCTAACCTAACTGAATGACTCCAATAAAAAGGCCGTGTCTCACCGGCGACACGGCCTTTTTACTTCGAACTTAAAAAACGGCTTATTCCGCCATCGCCTTGGGCAAATCCACGCCCAGTTCCACCGCGTGCGGATGATGCCGCTTTTCCTTCAACGCACTGTGACGCTTGCGCAGCAGGCCATCCAGTTTGTCCATCAAAAGATCGACCGACTTGTAAGCCGAATCGGAATCTACCGAGGCCACCATATCCGGACCACTGATCTCGATCTGACCCTTCGCCACGAAGTGCGCCTGCGCGCCTTTGGTTTTATCCATATCCACATCGATCCGCACCCGGTCGATACGCGGCTCATGCCGTAAAAGACGGCCGACTTTTTCATGAAAGGCGGACCGCATCGTGTCGCTCAAATCAAGATGGATACCGCGTAGGATCAGCTTCGAGGCAATGAATTCAGGAGTAATATTTGACATGGGGGTTTGGGGAAAGGCACGCCGGTTTGGCGGCCACTTCCACTATCGTCCACCAGCGCTTAACACTGAATCCAAATCGCACTCCCAAGACACGATTTCCCCGCCTTGTTGTCACAACCCATTCCTATCGCGCCGCGCTTGACCACTCCGCACCGCGCCCGCTTCCTCGTCGCATGAGCGAACGCCCGGCCAAATCCTCCAATACCGCCAAATACAAACGCATCGTCCTGAAGCTCAGCGGCGAAGTTCTCCGCGGCGCGGGTGCCGATCCCATCGACCCGCAAATCCTCGAAGACATCTGCCGCCAGGTCAAAGTCGCGCACGATACCGGCGTCGAAGTCTGCGTGGTCATCGGCGGCGGCAACATCTTCCGCGGCCTCACCGGCTCGCAACGCGGCGTGGATCGCACCACCGGCGACTACATGGGCATGCTCGCCACCGTGATCAACTCCCTCGCCATCATGGATTGCCTCGAAAAAATGGGCGTCAACTGCCGCGTGCAATCCGCCATTCCCATGAACCAGGTGGCCGAGCCCTTCATTCTTCGCCGCGCCATCCGCCACCTCGAAAAAGGCCGCGTCGTCATCTTCGCCGCCGGCACCGGAAACCCGTATTTTTCCACCGATACCACCGCCGCCCTGCGCGCCTCCGAAATCCGCGCCGACATCATCATGAAAGCCACCAAGGTGGATGGCATCTACAACAAAGATCCGAAAAAACACGACGACGCCGTCCGCTACGACAAGATCACCTTCATCGATTGTTTAAAACAGCGACTCAACGTCATGGACAGCACCGCTTTCAGTCTCTGCCTCGATAACAACATGCCCATCCTGGTGTTCGACTTGCACGCCCCCGACGTCATCACCCGCGCCATCCACGGCGAGACCGTAGGCACGCTCGTCCACGGCTAGCGAATTCTGGGGCGCTCCTGCCCCGATACTAAAGATTCTGTGGCGAGGCCAAACCATGGGGATCGATAAAATATAGGGTTCGCGTCGAGCACCTAAGTTCGTTTGCATCTTATTAGCTAAATGCCCGAATTGGACCTCCGAAACGCTCTCTATGCCCACGTTGCCCCTCCCCCTCGCCGATCCACAACGCTTGGCCGCCCTGCAACGTTTGCGCCTTCTGGATAGCGAAGCTGAAGCCTCCTTTGACCGCGTCTCCCGCCTGGCTGCCCGCCTGCTAAACGCCCCCGTGGCCTTGCTCTCGCTGGTGGACGACCACCGCCAGTTTTTCAAATCGGCTATTGGCCTCGCCGGCCCGGCCGCCGCCGCCCGCAAGACCCCGCTCAGCCACTCCTTTTGCCAGCATGTCGTAACCTCAGGCGCGCCGCTCATCGTCGAGGATGCCCGCTCCCACCCCGTCGTCTGCGATAACCTCGCCATCCCCGACCTCGGTGTAGCCGCTTACCTAGGCATCCCCGTATGTGACCCCGATGGCTTCGTCCTAGGCTCGTTTTGTGTTATCGACGGCCACTCCCGGCCTTGGTCCGAGGCAGACATTAACCTGCTCCAAGACCTCGCATCCTTGGTCATGACCGAGATCGCCCTGAGGCAAAAAAACCTCACCCTCACCGAGTCCACCGCCGAGGCCCACCGTCTCACCGAGGAGGCCAACGTCGCCACCCAGGCCAAAGCCGAATTTCTGGCCAACATGAGCCACGAGATCCGCACCCCCATGAACGCGGTCATCGGCATGACTGAGCTACTGCAGCACACCGCGCTCAACGACGATCAACGCGACTACGTAGGCACCATCCGCTCCAGCGGCGAGACGCTGCTGGCTTTGATAAACGACATCCTCGATTTCTCCAAAATCGAATCCGGCCACCTCGAGCTCGAATCCGTGCCGGTTAATCTGCGCGATTGTGTCGAAGGCGCGCTCGACCTCGTGGCCCGTCCCGCCGCCGCCAAGGGCATCGACCTGCTCGTCTCCGTTAATCCCGACACTCCCCTCGCTATCTACGGCGACATCACCCGCCTGCGCCAGATCCTCACCAACCTGCTAAGCAACGCGGTTAAATTCACCGACCATGGCGAAGTGGTTTTGACTCTCTCCAGCCAGGTCACCCCCGCGCCGGATGCCGCCCGCCCTCCGGGTTGTCTCTTACGTTTTTCGGTCAGAGATACGGGCATCGGCATACCCGCACACCGTCGTGATCGCCTGTTTAAATCCTTCAGCCAAGTCGATGCCTCCACCACCCGCCACTTCGGCGGCACCGGACTGGGCCTGGCAATCTGCGCCCGGCTCGCCACACTCATGCAAGGCCGTATCTGGCTGGATACGCAGCCCGCCCACGGCTCCACCTTTAACGTCGAAATCCCCACCCGGCCCGCCCCGGCCACGCCCCGCCCGGATCAAGACCCGGACGCGGAACACTTCAAAGGCCGTCGCCTGCTCATCGTGGACGACAACCCCACCTGTCGGCAAATCCTGCTTCGCCAGGCAAAAGACTGGGGACTGCTCGCCCGCGCCTCCTCCTCCGGACCAGAAGCCCTCACTTGGCTCGATCAAGCCGAACCGTTCGACGCGGCCATCCTGGATATGAACCTGCCGGGCATGGATGGCTACACTCTGGCCTCTGAAATCCGCCGCCGCCGCTCGGCCCGCCAGCTCCCCCTCATCGCCCTGAATAACTTGGAATCAGATGACGACAGCCCCGTCGGTCTTGATATAGCCAAATTCCTTACCAAACCCGCCAAGCCCGCCGTTCTCTACACGACGCTGCAGCAGATTTTTCAAACCAACCGCCCCCTCGCTCCGGCATCCCCCGCCCTCGCCGCCCCAGTACTCCTGGCCGAGCTGCATCCCTTCCGCATTCTCGTGGCCGAAGACATCCCCATTAACCAACGCGTCGCGCTCCTTCTCTTGGAACGCCTGGGCTACCGCGCAGAAGTCGCCGCCAACGGTCTCGAAGTCCTCGCGGCCGTCGCCCGCCAGCCCTACGATATCATTTTCTTGGACGTGCAAATGCCCGAACTCGATGGCCTCGATTGTGCCCGCCGACTCTGCGCCGACTACCCCGCCGGTAAACGCCCCTGGATGATTGCCATGACCGGCAACGCCCTGGAAGGCGACCGCGAGACCTGCCTCGCCGCCGGCATGGACGACTACATCAGCAAACCCATCAGCGGCCAGAGCCTCGCCAACGCCCTCACCCTGGCCGCGACCCGGAAACACTAGGCCTCCCGCCGGGCTCGACAGACCCCGGTTTTCGCCTAGACCAATGCCCTTGGCCAACTAAGCCATTGGTAACCGGCCTTTCACCGCTTCGCATCCCTTCAACTTTTACTTCCACCCATGTCCTCTCCCTTCGTTAACGACGCCCAGGCCCGCATGAAAAAAGCCGTGGACCACACCCTCCACGAATTTTCCAACATCCACACCGGCAAAGCCTCCCCCTCCATGGTCGAAGGCATTATGGTCGAGGCCTACGGCTCCATGTCGCGCATCAAAGACTGCGCCGCCATCAGCACGCCCGACCCGCGCATGATTCTTATCACCCCCTGGGACCGCAGCCTCACCCAAGCCATCGCCAAAGGCATCCAGCTCGCCAATCTCGGCTTCAACCCCGCCGTGGACGGACAACTCGTGCGCGTCCCCCTCGCCGACATGAGCCGCGAACGCCGCCAGGAATTCGTCAAAGTCGCCCAGCGCCTCGCCGAGGAAGGCCGCGTCCACGTGCGCAACGTCCGCCGCGACGTGCTGGAAGCGGTTAAAAAAGCCAAGCTCCCCGAGGACGACGCCAAGCGCACCGAAAAAGACATCCAGACCAGCACCGACAAAGCCATCGAGGACATCAACAAACACCTCGCCTCGAAGGAAAAAGACCTCCTCACCGTCGGCTAACCTTCCAGGGCGGGGTCGCCGCACCCCGCCGTCCGCCATCCCTCGCGCGCCCACTCCATGCCCGCCGCCCTCACCCTGCCCCGTCGCCTGGTGGTCAAACTTGGCACCGGCGTGCTCACCCACGGTATCGGCCAACTTGATACCGCACGCATCGCGGGACTCGCCGCCGGCCTCGCCACCCTGCGCGCCCAAGGCGTCGAGATCATCGTGGTTTCCTCCGGTGCGGTCGGCCTCGGCATGGGCCGGCTGGGTCTCAAACGGAAACCCGCCGACGTTTCCAAAAAACAAGCCTGCGCCGCCATCGGCCAAAGCCTGCTCATGCAAACGTGGCAGCGCGCCTTCGACCCCCAAAGCCTGACCGTCGCCCAGGTCCTGCTCACCCACGAAGACCTCCGCTCCCGCTCCCGCCACCTCGGCGTCAAAGCCTGCCTCGAAGACCTCATCAGCTACGGAGTTATTCCTGTCATAAACGAGAACGACACCGTCAGCGCCGCCGAAATCAAATTCGGCGACAACGACACCCTCTCCGCCCTCGTCGCCGGCCTCGTCGGCGCCGACCAGCTCGTCATCCTCTCGACCGCCCCCGGCCTCATCGACATGAAGGGCAGCGGTAAAATCCTTCCCGTGGTGCCCAAAATCACCCCCGAAATCGAAGCCATGGCCGGCGGCACCACCGACGTCACCGCCACCGGCGGCATGATCTCGAAGATAACCGCCGCCAAAATCGCCCTCCGCGCCGGCTGCGGCGTCTTCATCGCCAGCGGCGCAGAGCCCGAAATCCTCGCCCGCCTCTTTCGCGGCGACAACCCCGGCACCTACTTCGTGCCCGCCGGCGTTCCCCTCGAATCCCGCAAACGCTGGATCGCCCACTACCAACGCCCCACCGGCAGCATCTTAGTTAACGCCAACGCCATCCCCGCTCTCCGCGATCAAGGCCGCAGCCTGCTCGCCGTCGGCGTGACCGGAGCCCGCGGACGCTTCGCCGCCGGTGACATCGTCAACATTATCGCCCCCGATGATACCATCATCGCTCGCGGCGAAACCACCTACAGCGACACCGAAATCGCCCAAATCGCCGGCCTACCCAGCGAGCAAGTAAAACCCCTTCACCCTGCCCGCAAGCACCTCGAAGTCATCCATCGCGATGACTTGGTCGTACTCTGATAGAATGACGCATTGACAAGACCCCGCTACCTGCGATTTAGTCCACCTCTTTTTCACAATGAGCGTCACCGAAACCACCACTACGCAGTCCCTCACCCCCGAGGCCTTTCCCTTCACCCAGCCCGAGCTAATGGTCCGTTACGTCACGGACACCGGCAAGATTCTGCCCCGGAAATACACCCACCTCTCTGCCAAGCAGCAACGCCGCGTCACCGCGACGATCAAGCGCAGCCGCGCCATGTTGCTCGCCAAGTAAGTCCGGCCACTTCCAAGGAGCCGCAAACTGGGGATGGCAAACGCCACCCCGGTTTTTTTATGCCCAAAACCAAACCAGCTCTCTACCGTCCGACCTCGGCTAATCTTACCCGCCTAGCCAACCACCTGCGCCGTGGCGGTATCGTTGGCGTGCCCTCCGAGACGGTATACGGCTTGGCCGCCAACGCCTTGGACGCCTCCGCCTGCGCGCGTATTTTTGAAGCCAAAGGCCGCCCGGCGAATGATCCGCTTATCGTCCACCTCTCCCGCGCGGCCGAACTCCATCAAGTCGCCATTACCAACCCCTCCGCAGACCTGCTCGCCAACGCCTTCTGGCCCGGGCCACTGACCCTCGTTTTACCCAAAAACAAGTGCGTGCCCGATATAGTGACCTCGGGGCGCGACACCGTCGCCGTTCGCGTTCCCGCCCACCCCCTGTTCCGACGCTTAATCAGGACCTGCGGCTTTCCCCTCGCCGCCCCCAGCGCCAACCCCTTCGGCTACATCAGCCCCACCTCCGCCGCCCACGTACGCGATAGCCTCGGCAACACCGAACTACGCGCCATCCTGGATGGCGGTGATTGCACCATAGGGGTCGAATCCACGATCATAGATCTCTCCGAGCCCTCGCGTCCCCGCTTACTCCGCCCCGGTGGTCTCGCCCAGGAAAAGATCGAAGCCGTGCTAAAGCAAAAGATTTTAACGGCCCCTGCTCCCAAAAAACAAAGCAGCGAATCCGCCGCGCCCGCCCCAGGCATGCTGCCCCAACATTATAGTCCACACACCCCGGTAAAACTGCACCCCTCCCTAGCTGGTGATTCTATACCGCAGATACCGACAAACGAGGCCGTGCTGCTACTGCGCCGTCCAAACGATAAACGCCTTCGAAAACCTAATGTATTCTGGCTAAGCCCATCCGGGCAGCTCTCCGTCATCGCCCATAACCTATTTAACCAACTGCGCCAACTCGACCAAGGCGCATGGTGAAAAATCCACGTTGAATTACCCGCCAGCAACGAAGGCCTAGCCCCGGCAATTCGCGACCGCCTTACCCGGGCGGCCGCAAAGCATTAAACCAAAAACGACCAGTTAGGCCGGGCGCTCATCGCGAGCCGGCGTGTCATCATCCGTCGCTACCACGTAATAATCCTTGTAGGACTTATCATAATATTGGGCGTAGTAATAACCCGAAACCGCCAGATTCAGACCGTTCAGCACCGCGCCGTAACAAGTCACATTGGACTCCAACAAACGCTTGGCTGCAGCTTGCGCCGCCTTACGGCGCACCTTGTTGAATAATATGGTAAAGATTGAGCCATCGACCAAGGGCAACACCACCAAGGCGTCGCTCACCGCCGCAAGCGGAGGCGTATCAATGAATACTCGATCGTAGCGTTTACGTAATTCCGAAACCATCAGCTCGAAATTCTTATTATTAAGGATTTGAGTGGGGTTCTTGGCGCGGCCGCCGGTAGTGATCAAATCCAGATTGGGATGCACTCCCTTGATCAACACATCATCAATAGTAGCCGCGCCAGAGCATACATCGATGACACCCTTCAGGTTTTCGCGACGGAATGACTTGTGCACATTGGGTTTGCGCAAATCGCAATCCACTACGCAGACCTTGTCGCCATGCGCCGCATAAGTGAGTGCAAGATTGGTCGTGGTAAAAGACTTACCTTCTCCAGGAATCGTCGAAGTAGTCAGGAAAACCTTGGCGTCCTTGGCATCATCACGCAGACGAAGGCTTGAGTGAAGAGTCAAAAATGCCTCCGCAACCTGACGATCTGCATTATTAATCACAATCTGGGCCTTATCCGGCTGCTCCATCTTTTTGATCTGGGGAATGATACCCAGTAGCGGCAGTCCGACGACCGACTCGATATCAAAAGAGCTCTTCACCCGGTCATCGATAAAAGCGACGAAAAAGGCGAATGCCAAACCCAAGCCCAAGCCACCCATTAAACCCATGCCTATATAAAGGGTGATTTTCGGCTCCACGTAGCGATTCTCAGCCGAAGGCACGGCGGCATCGACTTTGCGCGCACCGGTCTCTTCACGAGTCGCCTGCATGTTAACCTCACGCATGCGGCCTTGCAGTTGAGCAAGAATCGCCTCGTTGATCTTCAATTCATTTTCCTGTGCTTGATACTGCACACTCAGACGATCAAGTGCTAATGTGGCGGTGGATTGCTCAGTCAGGTTTTTCTGAGCCTTCTCAAAATTACTCAAGGCGTTTTCGTACTCAGCCTGTATACTCGCGGAGGTAGAGCGTAATGCCCGATCCAGTTCGCGCTCCGCTTGAGAAAGCGAGTTGGCCGCCTCCATCATCTTGGGATGCCGATCACGATAACGCTCGCGCATTTGCGCAATCGCTATTTTCTGTGTGGCAATTTGTTGCGTAAGCTGAGCGATCAAGGGATTCGCCACTATGAAATTAAGCTCGGTGAGGTCGCCTTTGTTCTGCAACCGATCCTGAACCTGTTTCCAACGGACCTCGGCCTCCTTGAGTTTGGAATCCGTCTGCGTCACCAGCATATTGAGCTGCTTCAATGTCTCGGTAACGATATCCTTGCGCTGATCAAGCG
>JAIXRU010000297.1 GCA_027485045.1 Opitutaceae bacterium
GAAAAGTTTTTTCGCCATGAGGTCGCGCGAGTCCGGGCGCAGAAACGCGAGCGCGCGGACCAGAAACCAGGCGCCGAGCAGCACGGTGACCACGGCGTAGCCCCACGTGGTGAGTCCGAGCAGGCTGGGCAGAAGACAAAGAACAACAACCGCGACGGTATTGATCAAAGACCACCGAGCCACGCGCCCCCCGTCGGGATCGCGCGTGGTCAACATGGGGAAATTCACCCGGGCGTAGTCGTGGCGATAAGTCCAGGCCACGGCCATGAAATGGGGAATCTGCCAGGTGAGCAAAATACCAAAAAGTATCCAACCCAAGACCCCGACGTGCACGCGCCCGCCCTCGGCGGCCGCCCAGCCGATCAGCGGGGGAAAGGCTCCCGCGACCGCGCCGATTTCAGTCGCCCAAGTCGAACTGCGCTTGGCCGGCGTGTACAACGCGAGGTAGCTCACAATGGTCGCCAGGGCGAAGCCTGCGGCCAGTCCGTTCACCTGGCCGAAAAGACAGCCGAGGCCCAGGGCACACAAGCCCCAGCCGAGCACGAAAGCGTTTCCGGGGGCAAGCCGGCCGGACGGCAGAGGGCGGTCGGCGGTGCGGTCCATACGGGCGTCGGTATCGGCCTCCATCCATTGATTGACGGCAGCCACGCCGCCAGCGCACGCACAAGTGCCGATGCAAAGAAACACAAACTCGCGACCATGCCAGCCTGGCTTGGCTGCCGCGTATCCAACCAATGTGGTCAAAACCGAAAGAAAACTGAGCCGAGGTTTGGTTAAATCGAGTAGATCGCGAAACGTGGCGGCGGGCGGCTGGGTAAGCGGAATCGTGCTCATACGGCGGTGGGTTTTTCGACCAAGTCGCGGTGCAGCACCCAGACAATCAGAAAGGTGGTGACGAGCAGCGATGCACCTACGATCACGTGCCAGGTAGCGTAGTAGGGACTGCGGCCGCTAAGCACCGTAGCAGCGCCAAGAAACACCTGCAGTGCCAGCAGGAACAGCAAAACGCCTGCGCCAAGCCGCATCGCACCAGGCGCGGACCGGCTGCGCCAGATGACTGCGGCGAGAGCGACCAATGCCACGGTCAAAACGGCGGCCATGGCCCGGTGGGCGAACTGGATGCCGACTGCGAAATTCCACGTCGCCGGTAACAAATCCCCTTCGGGCGTGCTGTAGGGGAACGTGGGAATGGCCATGCCGGCGAAGCTATGGCGCATCACCGCGGCAATCGCGAGTTGCACGAAGAGCAGACCAAAGCTCCAGCGCGCGATCCGGCGCAGACCGGTTTCCGGCGGAGAGCGGAAACCCGCGCCCCGCTCCAGCCAAGGTCGCGAACAGGCCACGGCGATGGCCGCTATGTTGCAGAGAAACAACTGCGCCAGGCAGGCGTGGGCCATGGCGAAGAGCCGACCCACGCTGGTATTGACCATCTCGACGTGGAGGTGATCCAGCAACACGCGCAAACCACCGACCAAGGCCTGGAAAAAAACCAGCCCAAGCGCAGCCCAACCCAGCTTGCGCAGCCAGGCGCGTGACTCGACCCGTTGTAACCAGAATGCCAGCACAACACACAGCACCGTCATCACGCCGGCCGCCAGACGGTGACCATGCTCGGCCAGCATGTCTTGATCGCGCAGCCAGCCGTCCGGATTTAGCGAACCATTCGAAAGCGGCCAATCCGGGAAAACCATGCCCGCGCCTATGCTGGTGGTGAAGGCCCCCTTGTAGATTATGATAAAAATCCAGATGAAGGCGATCCAGGCGAAGGTAGCCAACCCCGGTTGGTAGACAGCCGTAAGCCCCCTGGCTGCAAGCGGAGGCTTTGCCGGGGGGGTGGAAAGGAGAGTGGGTGCAGGCGAAGCCATAAATGGGTGCGAACGGGGCAAAGAAGCCGACTCACCGCAATCCGCAATGCCTTTGACAAATGTTTGGTCCAGTCGGAACGGTGCAATCATGCAAGCAGTCCCCTTCATCTCTCGATTTGCCGGCCTGGCGGCGGCCACCGTGGCCTTAAGCTTGGTCGCCTGCCGTCCCGCAGGCGACGCCACGAAAGGAACGGCCGCCCCTGCGACCCAAGCCGAGCCCCGTCACCCCATTACCGGCCAGGTGATTAGCGTATCTAGCGAACGCGGTTCTTTGCTGGTAGATCACGCCGAGATTCCCGGCTACATGCCGGCGATGACCATGGAGTTTCAGGTCAACAATGGTGATCTCGCCCTGGCCAAACCGGGCGCGCGGTTGCGCGCGACTTTGGTCGAGGGCGAAGCCGGGATTTTCCGGCTTGAGGGCGTGTGGTGGGAGGACCCGACGGCCGACGCCGAGGTCAAGCGCGCCTCGTCAGCGTTGCGTGAAGAGACTTCCATTCGCGGCCGCAAGGCCTACCGCGAAGTAGGGGAAAACCTGCCTGATTTCTCACTTTATAATCAAGATGGCAAAGTCGTCCCCGCCGGGCGCTGGCGCGGCAAACAGGTGATGCTCAACTTTATCTTCACCCGCTGCACCGTCGCTTCGATGTGTCCGGCGGCCACTTTGAAGATGATGCAAACCCAGGCCAAGGCGAAGGCGGCAGGCATCCCCAACATCGAGTTCGTTTCCATCACCTTGGATCCGGAATTCGATACTCCGGGCGTGCTCAAAGAATACGCGCAGCAGCGATCAATCGACACCGCCAACTTCAGCCTCCTTACCGGACCGGAGAGCGCGATCAAAGACCTGTTCAAACAATTCGGCATTCTAACCGAAATGAGCGGAGGCGTCCTCAACCATACCCTCGCCACGCTCTTGATCAACGAGCAGGGTAAAATCGTGTGGCGTATGGATGGCTCGGGATGGTCGCCGGATGAATTTGTGAGTAAAATGGCACGTTGAACATCCTTCACGCCCAGCCCCCAAAAAACTTCGCCGATGTTATCTTCCACCCAAGCCCGGACACGTCTCGATCCCGCGGGGGTAAACTGGCTGGGCGTGGCCTGGATCACTGCTGGAGCGATCGCGCTGTATCTGGGCTTTCGCGCTCTGCCCACGGGCACGAATCTGCACCACATGGATTTCCAAGTGCAGGGCGGCAACGCGCTGGAGATGTGCGACCCGAGCCGGCCCCAATTCATCCCGGTGGTCGCGGCCCGTTCACCCGTGCGTATGAATCTGCGTTCCGGCGCCGGTTCGCCCCCGGCTGCGGGGCAGGAAACGCACTTCACCCTCACCCTGACCACGGCGGCCGGCCAGCCGATCGGACCGGTCGATCTGGCGAAAGTGCATACCCGGAAACTGCATTTGCTCGTGATCGACCCCACCCTGGGCGACTACCAGCACCTGCACCCTGAACCCGGCGCTCAACCGGGCGAATGGACCTTTACCCATACTCCGAAGCGCGCAGGAGTCTATCGCGTTTTCGCAGATTTCACCCCGGTGGCAACCGGCCGGGGCTTGTATTCCTTCGCCGACTACACGGCAAAGGAAGGGCGCATGGCGGATGCACCGGACACCGGATTGACCCCGCTGGGCCAGGAATCCCCGGTCGGCGCGTGGCGCTTTCGTCTGGCCACAGCCGAGGGCAAGCCGGTCCGCGCCGGGGAACCCGCCATCCTGGTGTTTTCCGGCCGCGAGGTCTCGGGCGGCACCGTTCCGCTAACCTTGGTCATGGATGCCTACGCCCATCTCGTCGCCTTCGACGAACGCCGCAGTGGCTTCGCCCACTTGCACCCTCGCGGGGATACCCCCGGAGACTACCGCGTAAACACCCCCGACCCCCGCACGCCCCGCCTGACTTTCGATCTCATGATTCCCGAGCCCGGCCGGTACTTGGTGTGGGCACAGGTGAATCTCGAAGGCGGCGAACATTTCCTGCCCTTCACGCTGGAAGTCGGACGC
>JAIXRU010000036.1 GCA_027485045.1 Opitutaceae bacterium
AGATCATCCGTAGCACGCTAATGGAGAAGCTTAAGGCTGCCTCCGTGCCAAAGATTTTCATCGAGCGCGCCTCTAACCGCGTCCGTGTTAAAATTTATACCGCTCGCCCCGGCATCGTAATCGGTCGCAAGGGTGCCGAGGTCGAAGTAATCAAGGCCGATCTTGCCAAACTCACGGGCAAGGAAGTCTTGCTCGACATCCAAGAGATCAAGAAGCCCGAGATCGAGGCTGGTCTCGTCGCCGAGAACGTAGCTCTTCAACTCGAACGCCGCATCGCTTTCCGTCGCGCCATGAAAAAGGCCGTTGAGACTGCAATGAGCCTCGGTGCTGAAGGCATTCGTATCCAATGCTCGGGTCGCCTTGGTGGCTCCGACATCGCTCGCCGCGAGTGGCAGCGCAAGGGCCGCGTGCCCCTGCACACCCTTCGCGAGAACATCGACTACGGCTTCTTCGAGGCCAAAACCCTTTACGGCAAGATCGGCGTCAAGTGCTGGATCCTGAAGAAAGAAGAGACCGCCGCCTAAGCGTCTTCTTTCACCCGCCCACCACCACCAATCTTATAAAAGGAGAACTCTCTCATGGCTCTCGCTCCCGCCCGCACCAAATTCCGCAAGTCCCAAAAGGGATCCCTCGCTGGCAATGCCAAGCGTGGCAACACCCTCGCCTTCGGTGAATTCGGTCTTCAATCCCTCACTCGCGGCCCAATGACTGGCCGCCAGATCGAGGCAGCCCGCGTCACTATCGCCCGCCATCTCAAGCGCAAAGGAAAGCTTTGGATCCGCGTATTCCCCCACAAGCCCGTTACCAAGAAACCCGCCGAAGTTCGAATGGGTTCCGGTAAAGGCGCAGTGGAGTACTACGTGGCCCAAGTTAAGCCCGGCCTGGTGCTTTTCGAGCTCGCCGGTATTCCTGCCACCATCGCCAAGGAGGCCTTTCGCCTCGCCGATGCTAAACTTCCTTTCAAGTGCCGCTTTATCGTCCGCGAAGGCACTGCCGCCTAATTTAACCCGGAGAACCTTAATATGACCGCCAAAGAAATCCGCGACCTCTCCGCGGCTGAAATCACCGCCAAACTCAACGAGACCCGCGAAAAGCTCCTCTCTCTCCGCCTGCGCAAGCAGACCGGCCAGGTCGAGAAGACCCACGAGCTCCGCTCGCTCCGCAAGGACATCGCCCGCCTCGAAACCGTCAAGACCCAGAAGGCTGCCTAAAGCGCCTTACACCGAGGAAAATCAACATGTCCACTCCCACCCGTAATTCCCGTAAAACCCTTATTGGTAACGTCACCAGCCGCTCTGGTGACAAATCGATCAAGGTGACCGTTCCCTTCAAGGTTCCGCATCCCCGCTACCAGAAGGTCATTAACCGCAAGACCGTCGTGCACGTTCACGATGAGAAAAACGAGACTCACCTTGGCGACAAGGTCGAGATCATGGAGACTCGCCCGATCAGCCGCCTCAAGCGCTGGCGCGTGATCAACGTGCTCGAGCGCGCCATCATCGCTGATGTCGCCGCAGTCTCCGAGGCCGATGTGGCCGCCGCCATCAAGGCTTAATTCAGGAGAACCTAGACCATGATCCAACTCCGCTCCATTCTCGAAGTCGCTGACAACACGGGCGCCCGCAAGGCCGCCATGATCAGCAAAAAAGGCCAGAACACCACGACCGCTGGCGTAGGTGATATCATCACCGTCCACATCAAAGACTCCGGCACCGAAGCCACCGTTAAAAAGGGTGAAGTCGCCAAGGCCGTTGTCGTTCGCACCAAGGCTCCCGTCCGTCGTGCCGATGGCTCTTACCTGCGCTTTGATTCCAACGCCATCGTCATCATTGGTGCCGACGGCAATCCCAAGGGCACCCGCATCTTCGGCCCCGTCGCCCGCGAACTGCGTGCGAAGAACTTCATGAAGATCATCTCGCTCGCCCCGGAGGTCCTCTAACATGCCCACTCCCTTCCATATCAAACGCAACGACGAGGTCGTCGTTATCGCCGGTTCCCACAAGGGCAAGTCCGGCAAAGTGCTTGAGCTGCTCGCCGCCAAATCGCGCGTCCGCGTCGAAGGCGTTGGCATGATCAAGCGTCACCTTAAGAAGTCCCAGGAGAATCCTAACGGCGCGATCGTTGAGCGCGAAGGTTCTATTCACGCTTCTAACCTCCAGCTTAAGAGCCGTTTCGACGCTTCCAAGAAGCGTGCGGCGGTCGCCAAGGCTTAATTTTATATTAAGTTCTTGCTTGGGGCGGGGTGCCTTCGCGTAACCTCGCCCCTTTTCGTCCCTCCTTCCCTCCCTATTTTTATAACACTCAAGGTCGTCGGTTCGGCAATCCGGCGGTAAAACCATCCAAAATGAGCACAAAAAGCACTCCCTATCTCAAACAGTACTACTACGAGCAGATCGTTCCAGCCTTGGTTAAAACCCGTGGCTACAAGAACAAGCACGAAGTACCTAAGTTGACCAAGATCAGCCTCAACACCGGCATCGATGCCGAGGCCGACAAAAACCAAATCGCCGATATCCAGCGCGATCTTTCCGCTATTGCCGGACAAAAAGCCGTTTTGGCTAAATCCAAAAAGGCCATTTCAAATTTCAAACTCCGTCAGGGCCAATTCGTTGGCGCGCATGTCACCCTTCGTGGCGATGCGATGTGGGAATTCCTTTACCGCCTCATCGCAGTGGCGCTACCCACCATTCGCGACTTCCGCGGTGTCCACTCCAAGCTCGACGGCCAGGGTAACTACGCCCTCGGCATTAATGATTTCACCATTTTCCCCGAGATCGTGGTTGAGAACGTGAAAAAGACCATGGGCTTGGACATCAACATTGTGACCACCGCTGAATCCGATGAAGAAGGCCGCGAGCTCCTCAAGCTCCTCGGCATGCCCTTCCGCCGCACCGAGGCCCAGCAGGTCGCCGACGCTGCAGCCAAGGCCGCCGCCGTCGCCGCCTAACCCTTAACCGTTTTTCGCCATGCCCAAGACCTCCGCAATCAATCGCAACGAAAAGCGTAAAGCCCTCGTTGCCAAGTTCGCCGCCAAACGCTCCGAGCTCAAGGCCGCCCTGATCAACCCGAATCTGTCGAACGAGGAGTTTTTTGCTGCGTCCAAGGCGCTGCAAAAGCTGCCCAAAAACTCTTCGCCGATTCGCATCCGTAATCGTTGCAGCCTCTCGGGTCGTCCACGTGCGTTCATCCGCAAGTTCGGCGTATCCCGCATCACTTTCCGCGAGCTTGCCCTCAACGGCAAGATTCCCGGCGTTACCAAGTCCTCTTGGTAAACTTTCCCGCCCACGGGGGTTAATCCTGCTTCCGCAGGATCGGATATGACCCGCGCGGCTACCTAAACCTAAACATCCACGAAACATGACAGATCCCGTCAGCGATTTCCTCACCCGCCTGCGCAACGCTGCGCGCGCTGGTTTGGCCGAGTGTGTCTCGCCACACTCCAACCTCAAGGAGAGCCTCGCGGTTATCCTTAAAAACGAAGGTTACGTCTCAGAAGTCACCACCGGCACCGACAGACTCGGTCACAAGACCGTTGTGGTGAAGATGAAGTACGTTGATAACGCGCCCGCGTTCACCAACCTTTCGCGCGTATCGACCCCAGGTCGTCGCCTCTACGTCGGTTACTCCGACATCCCCCGCGTGCTTAACGGCCTCGGAATCGCCATCCTCTCGACCTCCAAGGGTTTGAAGAAGGATCAAGACTGCCGCCGCGAAAAGCTGGGTGGCGAGTATGTTTGCAACGTTTGGTAACCCGGAGCCACCCACATGTCACGCGTAGGCAAAATCCCAGTAATCATTCCCGCCAAGGTCAAGGTGGACATCAAGAACACCACGGTCTCGGTCGAGGGACCCAAGGGCAAGGTCTCCCGCACCTTTGCTCCCGTCGTTTCCATCACACAGGCAGACTCCAAGGTAAGCGTTAAGCCCTTGGAAGATTCCCGTTTTTCCCGCGCCATGTTCGGCACCGCTCGTTCGGTGATCGCCGGCATGGTCAAGGGAGCCTCCGACGGCTTCGTCAAGGATCTCGAAATCCAAGGCGTCGGTTTCAAGGCCGCCCTCAAAGGCAAGCAGCTCGACCTTGCGTTGGGCTACTCCCACCCGATCCTTTTCGACATTCCGGAAGGCATCAAAATCACTGTCACCGAAGGCACCAAGCTGAAGGTCGAAGGTGCCGACAAGCAACTCGTCGGCATGGTCACCTCCCAGATTCGCTCCTTCTACCCACCCGAGCCTTACAAGGGCAAAGGTGTTCGTATCGTGGGCGAGCGCGTCCGCCGCAAGGAAGGCAAGACGGTCGCCTAATGGCCTTCGTCACTTCTATTACAATAACCTTTACCAAGGCCGCTTAAGCCATGAACACCATTCGCAAAGCCGATCTCCTCCAGAAGCGCCGTTGGCGCATTCGCAAAAAGGTCTTCGGAACCTCCGCTCGTCCCCGTCTCGCCGTCAAGTTCTCCTCCAAGCATATCTATGCCCAGGCGGTGAACGACGATACCGGCACCACCCTCGTATTCCTCTCCAGCCTCGATGCCGATCTGCGCAAGCAGAAGCTCGCCGCTAACCTCGCAGGCGCCAAGGCCCTCGGCGAATCTTTCGCTGCCAAGGCTAAAGCCGCTGGCATTGAGTCGGTCGTGTTCGACCGTTCTGGCGCACTTTATCACGGCAAGGTCAAAGCCTTTGCCGAGGCCGCTCGCGCCGGTGGTCTTACCTTCTAATCCCCTTACAAATGAGCATTCCCACTCCTCCCGCCGGCGGCAACAATGAGGGCCGTCCTCCACGTGGCCCTCGCGGCCCCCGTCGCGATAACCGCGACCAGCAGAAGGATGATTCCGGCCTCTTCGAAAAGGTCGTTTTCATCAACCGCTGCGCCAAGGTCGTTAAGGGCGGTCGTCGTTTCTCCTTCGCCGCTATTGCGGTCGTCGGTGATCGCGCCGGCAAGATCGGCGTTGGCTATGGCCGCGCCAACGAAGTTCCTGACGCTATCAAGAAATCCACTGAAGGCGCCAAGAAACACATGTTCTCGGTAAAGCTCAAGGGCGACACCATTCCCCATGAGGTTTTCGGCTCCTTCGACGGCGGCAAAGTCCTCCTGAAACCTGCTACCACAGGTACCGGCCTTATCGCCGGTGGCGCCGTGCGCGCCGTGCTTGAGGCTGCCGGTGTCAAGAACGTGCTCACCAAGTCCATGGGCAGCAGCAATCATATCGCCGTGGTTAATGCCACTGTGGCAGCTTTGCTTCAGCTCAAGACCGCAGAAGACTACGCCAACGTCCGCAAGGCCTAAGCTAGCCTGCATATCATTATAATCCGAGTCCCGGTCGGAACAAACCGATCGGGGCGACAAATTTAGGAATACTCAGTCATGAAACTACACGAACTTAAGAACGTTAAAGGCGCGATTCATCGCAAGAAGCGCGTCGGTTGCGGCGAAGGTGGCGGCCACGGCAAGACCTCTGGTCGCGGTGGCAAGGGCCAGACCGCCCGCTCCGGCAGCTCCATCCGTCCCGGCTTTGAAGGCGGTCAGATGCCTCTTTATCGTAAGCTGCCCCATCGCGGTTTTAACAACTACAACTTCCGCGTCGAAAACGCAGTGGTCAATGTCAGCGATCTCGCTACTTTGGACGCCTCCGTTTCCGAAGTGACCATCTCCGTATTGATTGATGCCGGTTTGGTTCGCGGTGGCTCCTCGATCGTCAAGGTCTTGGGCAACGGCGAAATCACCCGCGCGATTAAAGTTACCGCGAGCAAATTCTCCGACTCTGCCAAGGCCAAGATCGAGGCTGCTGGCGGACAAGCGATCATCGCCGCCTAAGCGCGCCACGTCCATGTCGCGAATCGGTCACGAATCGGTGACCTGACGCCTTCCATGGGCGGGTAAGCGCCTCAAAGCGCACCCGCCCATTTCCGTTTTTCGACTACTAACTTTTTTTCAACGTGTTCTCCGCCTTTACCAATTCCCTGAAGATTCCCGAGCTGCGCTCCCGCATCTTCTACACTCTCGCGCTTCTCTTTGTGGCTCGAGTCGGCGCGCATATCCCGCTGCCTGGACTCGACCCCAAGCCATTGCAGGATTTCTTCGCCGCCAACGTGGCTGGCGCCGGCGGCGCAGTGGTAGGCTTGTACAACATGTTTACCGGTGGTGCGCTGCTTAAGGGTGCGGTTTTCGCCCTCGGTATCATGCCTTATATCAGCGCATCCATCATTTTTCAGCTCATGAGCGCCGTTGTGCCCGCCTTGAGCCGGTTGCAGCAAGAGGGCGATGTAGGCCGTCAGAAACTGACTCAGTATACACGCTACGCCACCGTGATTATTTGTTTGATTCAGGGTGCTCTCCTCATCCTCACCTTGGAAAACCCACAGCGTTTGTTCCAAGGCTACGATGTTAATACCTATGGCCCGATCGTCATAGCGAATCACACCACCTTTTTAATCACCTCGGTCATCTTCCTCACCGCAGGCACCATGGTGCTTATGTGGCTGGGTGAACAAATCACCGCTCGGGGTATTGGCAACGGCACCTCCCTTCTGATCACGGTGGGTATCCTGGCCGATATTCCTGGAGCCATGCACACCCTCTGGACCTTGGTAAATCCTGCGGTCGGCGTGAAGGGCTTGGGCGCACCTCAATTAATCGTGATGCTGGTGCTTTTCCTCGTTGTGACGATGGGCTTGATCGCGGTGGTGCAAGGCCAGCGCAAGATTCCCGTGCAATACGCCAAACGCGTGGTGGGCAACAAAGTCATGGGTGGTCAGAATTCTTTCCTGCCACTTAAGGTTAACTATTCCGGTGTCATGCCGGTGATTTTCGCGAGCGCGATTCTTCTCTTCCCCCAGCAGATTTTCTCTCAAATCGGCGCGGCCTTTAATATGCCGTTCTTAGTCGAGTTCGCCAATAACCTGCTCCGTGGACACTGGACTTACTACGCCATCATGGCGTTCCTGATTCTTTTCTTCAGCTACTTCTGGGTCTCGGTAATGTTTAAACCGATCCAGATTGCCGATGATCTTAAGAAGTATGGTGGCTACATTCCCGGCGTTCGTCCCGGCGAACCGACCGCCCAGTTCTTGGATTTCGTCATGACCCGTCTTACTTTAGCCGGAGCCATTTTCCTGACTCTTATCGCCGTAACGCCCGACATTTTATTGTTCGAATTAAACGTCCCTCAGCGCATCGCGATTTTCTTTGGCGGCACCGGTATGTTGATCACCGTGGGTGTCATTCTCGACACCATGAAACAGGTCGAGACCTTCCTGCTCCAGCGCCACTACGATGGTTTCCTTAAAAAGGGCCGCGTTCGCGCCCGCTCTGGCAATGTGGGTAATGCCCTTAACGAAGCCGCTGATATGCAGACAGTTGGCAAGCTATGGCTCGTTCTTGGCACTATTTTCGCCATCGGAATCGCAGCGTGGGCGGTAAAGTATTTTCAAGCTAATTAAAAAAGCTGCTTTACAGACCGGCGCGTGTCTGATTCGTCTCCAAATCCTTTTCTCGTCGCGAACCACCGCTCCGCAAAGCTGGTGTTCCTCGATTTGAAAAATGACCTGTCCCAAGACTGGTCAAATCACCTTTGTTCTTTGCACATTGAGCACGTCTCTCCCGGCACTTTGATAAGCCAGGAGATTTGTCGCCGCTCGCCTCTCGGCCAAACCGCCGAGCTGGCACAGCAGCGCGGGACTCACGTCCCCGCCGAAACCATCATCGCCCTTATGCGACGCTGGTTTATGGCGCGCAAACCCGATGCGGGATTCGCCCTTACCGGCTTCCCGGCTACGTTGCTCCAAGCCCGTATCCTCGACGAGTGGCTGGATGCCCGGGACGAAAGTCTCGATGGTGTCTTCCCTGTCTCCGGTTCCACCGGGACACCGCTCGCCGATTACTACCGCGTCCACGGCCTGTTGCATGAAGCGACAGCCGAGGCTTCCGTCTCCCGCTTATGATTCCGATCAAAGATGCTACCGGCATCGCGCGGATGCGCGAGGCCTGCGCGGTTGCCGCCTATGTTCTTCACGAACTTAAAAAACACGTGAAGCCCGGCGTCACGACTTACGACTTGGACCAAGTGGCAAAGAAACTCATCGCGGCTCGCGGCGCCCGTAGCGCGTGTTTCGGATACCAAATCGGCGATCGCCGGTTTCCTGCTTTTACCTGTCTCTCGGTCAACGAGGAAGTGGTCCACGGCATTGGTTCCTTAAAACGCGTCCTGCGGGATGGCGATATCATCTCCCTCGACATCGTGGTCGAATACCAAGGCTACATCGGCGACAACGCTTTTACCGTCGCGGTCGGCCAGATCGATCCACGGATACAAAAGCTGCTGACCGTTTCGCAAGAAGCCCTCGTTCTTGGCATCGCCCAGGCCCGTGTCGGCAACCGAGTCGGCGACATCTCCCACGCGATCCAGACCCACTGCGAAAAAAACGGGTACGGTGTCGTTCGCGATCTTGTAGGCCATGGCGTCGGGATTGAGATGCACGAAGAACCCCAGATTCCCAATTTCGGGCGCAAGGGTTCCGGAGCCAAGATTCGCCCGGGTATGACGCTCGCGATCGAACCGATGGTGAATCTCGGCACCCATCGCACGAAATGCCTTTCCGATGGCTGGACCATAGTCACCACCGATGGCACGCCGTCCGCCCATTTCGAACACACCGTGCTCACCCGTGAGGAAGGCCCCGAAATCCTCACTGTTCCGCCCTTGGGCTGATTCCCAGCCCCCTCCCTTTCCGTCAGATTTCCACTACAACTCCCAACCTAAAACACTACCACTATGCCACGTCTCCTCGGTGTAGAGATTCCCGCGAAGAAGAAAGTCGCGTATTCCCTCCGTTATATTTACGGCATCGGACCCGTCCGTGCTGACCAAGTGATCGCCGAAGCCGGCATCCATCCCGATACGCGCGCCGAGGCACTGACCGAGGAGCAGCTTAACAAGATTCTTCAGGTCATCACCGAGCACAAGTGGGTCGTTGAAGGCGATCTGCGCCGCGAGTTGACTGGTAACTTGAAGCGCCTCCAGGCGATCAACTGCTACCGCGGCATCCGCCACCGCAAGAGCCTGCCCGTCCGCGGCCAGCGCACCCAGACCAATGCCCGCACCCGCAAGGGCCCGCGTCGCACGGTGGGTGTTACCAAGGCACCGGCCAAGTAAACCTAACCCTCTAATTTTTCACTATTATGGCCGAACAGTCCAAGTCCGCCGAGCCCACCAAAAAGGCTCCCAAGAAAGCCCCCGCCGCTTCTGCTGCCGCGAAAGCCCCCAAGGCCGATGCCGCCGCCGCCGAGGCCGCTCCCGCCGCAGCACCTGCTGCGCCTGAGAAGCCCGTTGAATTGATCGGTGGCGTCGCCCGCCAGCCCACGGCCGAAGAGCTCCTTAAAGAAGAGCTTGGCACGGTAAAGATCCGCAAAGCCAAGGGATCCAAGAACGTTTCCAGCGGTATCGCCAAGATCGCCGCCACGTTCAATAACACCATCGTTTCCATCACCGACCAGAAGGGTGCCGTCATCGCCTGGTCCAGCGCCGGCAAGTGCAACTTCCGCGGCTCCCGCAAGTCCACCGCCTACGCCGCCCAGGTTGTCGCCCAGGACGCCGCCCGCAACGCCATGGCCCACGGCCTCAAGGACGTGGTCATTCACGTTTCCGGTCCCGGTCTCGGCCGTGACAGCGCCATCCGCGCCCTCCAAGCCATCGGCTTGGAAATCTCCTCCATCATCGACGTCACGCCCATCCCGCACAACGGCTGCCGTCCCAAGAAACGCCGCCGCTGCTAAGGCGTAGCGCGTTCCCACTACGGATAACAACCTTTAACCAATAGGCATTCATCATGGCCCGCTATACCGGTCCCACCACCCGACTCAGCCGTCGTTTCAACACCCCGCTCTTCGGCGCCACCAAGGCGTTTGAGCGTCGTCCCTATCCGCCAGGCCAGCACGGCCCCAAGCTCCGTCGCAAACTCTCCGAGTATGCCGTCGGCCTCAACGAGAAGCAGAAGCTCCGTTACATCTACGGATTGCTGGAGCGCCAGTTCCGCAAGACCTTCGAGACCGCCAAGCGCGAGCGCGGCGTCACCGGCGAACGCTTCCTGCAGCTCCTCGAGACTCGCCTCGATAGCACGATCTATCTTCTTGGTTTCGCCAAGAGCCGCGCCGCCGCCCGTCAGCTCGTGGGCCACGGTCACATCCGCGTAAACGGCCACAAGGTCGACATCTCCTCCTACGCCGTTCAGGTCGGCGACGAGATCGAGGTTCGCAATGCCGCCGCCTCCCGCCAGCTCGTGACCAAGAACCTCGAGGAAAACCGCGCCCGCGCCGTCCCCGGCTGGCTCGCACTCAACGCCGAGGCCTTCAAGGCGGTCGTCAACCGTCTCCCCACCCGCGAGGAAATGGTTCCCGAGGTGAATGAGCAGCTCATCGTCGAGTTTTACTCGCGCTTCTAAGAATCGGCCCCTAGCCGTTTCACTCCCTCCCATTACACGCAGTACTTAACCACGCCATGCCCAAACGTCTCGGAAAGTTCGAACTGCCCAATAAACTCACCAAGGTCGAGGAGGGCGCTACGCCCACCTACGCCAAGTTCATCGCTGAGCCCTTCGAGGCCGGCTATGGCCACACCATCGGCAATTCGCTGCGTCGCGTCCTTCTCTCGTCCATCGAGGGCAGCGCGATTTCATCGATCAAGATCGACGGTGTACAACATGAGTTCCAATCCATCGAAGGCGTTGTCGAGGATGTCTCTGACATCGTCCTCAACCTCAAGAAGGTCCTCCTCGTTTCCCAGAAACGCGACACCTTCACCCTCCTGATCAAGGTCAACAAGGAAGGGGCCGTTACCGCCGCCGACATCCAGGCCGACGCCAACGTCACCATCGTAAACCCTGATCAAGTCATCTGCACCCTCGACAAGGCGCGTCCCTTTAACGCCGAAATCGAAATCAAAACCGGTCGTGGTTATTACGCCGGCGAGCAAAACAAGAAAGAGGATCAATCCATCGGCGTCATTCCGATCGATTCCTTGTTCTCGCCCGTTCGCCTGGTGAAGTACTCCGTCGAAGCCACCCGCGTCGGCCAGATCACTGATTACGACAAGCTCATCCTGGAGATTTGGACCGATGGCCGCATCGATCCAGACGCCGCCCTCAAGCAGGCCGGCTCCATCCTCAAGCATCACCTCGACGTCTTTGATCGCGTCACCGACGAGGTCTTCGAGTTCGACAACCAACAGTCCGAGGTCAGCGAAGAGCAAAACAAGCTCCGCAAGCTCCTCAACATGTCGGTCAACGAAATCGAGCTCTCGGTTCGCGCCGCCAACTGCCTCAACAACGCCAACATCACCACGGTCGGTGAGCTGGCGATGAAGAGCGAGCAGGAGATGCTGAAGTATCGTAACTTCGGCAAGAAGTCCCTCAACGAGATCAAGGATAAGCTAGAACAGCTTGGCTTGTCCCTCGGTATGAAGTTCGACGAACGCCTCCTCGAGGCCAAGAAGGAAGCCTAAGTCGGCGCTTCGCGCCGCAAACTTCAAACGTCCAAAGTCCCAAATTCCAAAGCAAAGGCCTGCGGCTCCGTCGCAGGTCCTTTTGAGATTTGGAACTTTGGCGTTTGTTCTTCCCCCCCTTTTGTCTCTCGCGCCGCCGAATCGCCCCACGCTGCGCCTCGGTTGCCGATCGGGAGACCTCACCAAAACCTAGAATAAAAATCCGACAATGCGTCACAATAAACACCACGCCTCCCTTGGCGTCACCCGCGAACATCGCTCCGCGATGCTCAGCAACATGGCCGCCTCCCTCATCGAGCACGGCAAAATCCAGACCACTCTGACCAAGGCCAAGGCCCTGCGTCCCTTCATCGAGAAGGTCATCACCAAGGCCAAGAAAGCCTCGGTCGCCACCGAAAAGAAGGATGCCCTCCATCTCCGCCGCATGGCCCTCAAGGACGTGCGCAACGAGTCCGCCATCGCCCTCCTCTTTAACGAGAAGGTGAAGGAGTTCGCCAACCGTCCAGGCGGCTACACCCGCATCTACAAGCTCGGCACCTTGGGCCGCAACGACGCCGCCGAAATGGCTCAGGTCGAGTTCATCAAGGCCGACGACCCCGGTTACAAGAAGGCCAAGAAGCCAGCCGCCGCCGCCAAGGTCGAGGCCGCTCCCGCCGCCTAAGCACCAAGATGCCAGAATCTCGGCGCCGTTTCCCTCGGGGAACGGCGCTTTTTCTTGGTCTCAGGCGCAAGCACCCGTTTCGTCTTTTAAATACTTATTAGCTATTCGGATGAGACTTTTACATGGCTTGATGTAGCCCCGACCGGTGGTCGGGGTCTCCGTAAAACAGCCCGACCACCGGTCGGGCCTACATCAGACAAAACTCTCAATTCGAACAACAACTAGGTCTTATCCGCTCCCGCATGGATCTTGTTACCGCCACGGTTTTTTACTGCTTCCTCGTAGCCGGGGTTTTCCTCGGCCTATGGGTGTATTATGACCGGCGCGATCATGCGCGCTTCGAGGCAGAGCGCAGACATGCGTCGTTTCACTGCAAGCGCTGCGGACACCTCTACGCCGTGCAAGGGGAAGTGAACCGGTCCGTTTGCCCTAAATGCGGACAGGCAAATCAGCCGCTGATGTTTTAAGCCTGAAGTTTTGCTTTTAGCTGGCGCGCCAGTTCCAAGGCGTTTTCCGGGGTCTCCGCCGTGACGGTGAAGTGTCCCATTTTCCGGCCCGGGCGCGGTTCTTTTTTCCCGTAAAGGTGAAGGTGGGCGCGGGGCGTCTTTAGGATCGCGTTCCAGTTGGGTTCGCCGGTGCAGGTGTTTCCAGACCACTGCCATGCGTCCCCGAGGATGTTAACCATCACCACGGCGGGAGCGGTCAGGCCAACATCGCCCAAGGGCAGGCCGGCCACGGCGCGCACGTGTTGTTCGAATTGCGAGGTCACGCAGCCATCCATCGTCCAGTGACCGCTGTTGTGCGGGCGCGGGGCCATTTCGTTGACCAAGAGTTCGCCGCGATCCGTCAGGAAAAGCTCCACCGCGAGCAGTCCGGTAAGGCTCAACCGGTCGGCCATGGCTTCGGCCAGGGCGAGGGCTTTCGTCTGTATTTCCGGTGCGACGCGCGCCGGTAGAATCGAGAAGTCGAGGATATGCTTGGTGTGAATGTTTTCCGCGACTGGAAAACTGCGGGTCTCACCGGCGGTGGATCGGGCGACGATCACCGATAGCTCGCACTTAAAATCCACCCATTGCTCCACAACTGCCCGCTGGCCTTGGAACGCAGCCACGGCTTTGGCCAGCGAGGCCTCATCCGTGACCTTTTGCTGGCCTTTGCCGTCGTAGCCGAAGTCGGCGGTTTTGACTACGCAGGGCAGCCCGATGCTGCGGATGGCGGCGGCCAGATCGCCGCCGACTTCGCACTCGGCGAAGCGCACGTGGGGGAAATCGTTTTTGCGCAGCCAGGTCTTCTCGCGCAGACGATTTTGGGCGACCTCCAGGATTTGCCATTTGGGGTGGAAAACCGCCGCATTTTCCAGCCGCCAGAGCGGCTCGGTGGGAATGTTTTCGAATTCGTAGGTGACGACGTCGCACCCGCGCACAAAGGCCTCCAGCTCGGCCAAATCGGTGTAGGGAGCGTGAACGGCGTGAGCGCTTACTTCGGCGGCGGGTGAATCCTTGGCCGGTTCGTAGATGTGCACACGATAACCGAGGCTTTCGGCGGCGTGGGCGAACATGCGGCCAAGCTGTCCGCCGCCGAGCACGCCGAGGGTTTTTCCGGGGGGAATCATGGTGGGGTCAGGGTAGTTTGGCGGCGAGCACGGTGGCGGTCTGGTTATCGCGAAAGGCGGCGAGCGAGGTGCGAATCGTGGCATCGGTTCCGGCCAGAATGGCGGCGGCGAAGAGGGCGGCGTTGATCGCGCCGGCCTTGCCGATCGCGAAGGTGGCCACGGGCACGCCGCCGGGCATCTGGACGATGGAGAGCAGGCTGTCCTGACCCTTTAGGCTGTGCGATTCCACCGGCACGCCGAGCACGGGAAGTGCGGTGAACGCGGCAGTCATGCCAGGCAGGTGAGCTGCTCCGCCGGCCCCGGCGATGATGCAGCGCAGGCCGCGCGACTCGGCGGTCTTGGCGTAATCGGCCATTTTATCCGGAGTGCGGTGGGCGCTCACGACGTCCTTCTCGTAGGGCACGCCGAGCTTTTCCAGCGTGGCGGCGGCGTGCTGCATGGTTTCCCAGTCGGATGTGCTGCCCATGATTAGGCCAACGAGAGGTTTGATCATAAAGGTCGAGAATGGGCGGAGAGCGGGGTCGGCAAAAAGCTTAAAAATGAATGGGCGGCGACGTTTGACGCGTTGGCCACACTTATCGCATAAGTCCAGGTCCCCTTCTTTTTCTTCATGAATTCCGCGCATTTCCCCCGTTCCTGTTTCGTAGCCTCGGCTCTGCTCTTACTCGCCGGGTGCTCCACCGTAAACCTCGATCCCAAGGGACAAACCCAGGCGACTTTCGTGGCCGGGGAATTCCGCGCGCTGGTCAATGCCTCCGCCCCGGTAACGGCCAAGGCCACGGCCGAAGCGTTTCGGCAACTCGGTCTTTTCACGGTCAAAAATGAACTGCGAACCTTCGATGCCGAGTTGGCCGCACGCACACCGAAGGACGAAAAAGTCCGCATCTCGATCAAGGAGATCAACAGCCGTCAAACCGAGTTGGCCATCCGGGTGGATGTGATCGGCAATCGTAATTTCTCGCGTCAGCTCTTCGACCAGATCGACAAAAACCTCGGCGGCGGCGGACGCGCCTCGGGCGGATTTTGATTATCGGTAATCCTTTGCCTGGATTGCGTTATGTTGGGCGTGATCAATTCGAGGGCTGTCTTCCGACTCGAGGTGGAGAAATGTTCAACGCCCCCTTTTTTTTGTGGTCCGGTTTTTTCGTTTTTTTGCGAATCAACAAAGTGTGTTTGTGATTCGGAAGATCCAGGGTTGAACTTTAAGCCGTCTCTCCACTGATAACCGGATACATGGCGGCATCATTCGTAAACCACCTGCCGGCTTTGGCGCAGATCGCGCCTTCCGCCGACCTCTCCAACTATTGGCCATGGGCCGTGGAGTTACTTGCCGGGTTGGCGCTTGGGTTTGTTGCCGTCTGGATGAGCACAAAGTCGATCCGGCGAGCGGCGCGGGAGCAGGCTGCGGAATTAATCGAGGTCGCCCGCCGTCAGGCTCAGGTGGCGGCGGAAGAGGAGCGGCAGCGTTCGGATAAACAGCTTCAGGATCGTCGTAGTGAGGTGAATCGCGAACTGGATCGCCGCGAAATCGAGATGGATCTGCGCCTGCGCGAAATTCGCTCCCACGAGGAATCCCTAGCCCTTTTGGACCACCAACTGGAACAACGTGGCGAACGGCTGGCCCGCGAGGATTCGGCGATTCGACAGGCGCGCGACGCCATTCGCGCACTCTCCAAATCCCTGCGCAAACGACTCGAGGGCGTTTCGCAGATGGACGCCGAGGAGATCAAGCGCGCCCTGCGCGAGGAAGTTCAGTTTGAGTGTCAGGACGAATTGCGCGCCTTGCGCCGTCAAATCCTCGAACGGTCGGAACAGGACCTTCAGTCCGAGGCCAAACGTATTCTGGTAACTACGATGCAGCGCATGTCGTCGCGGCCCAACAACGACATCACCGCGACGATCGTCACCCTGCCCAACGAGAAAATGAAGGGCCGCATCATCGGTCGCGAGGGGCGCAACATCAAGGCTTTCGAGGCTTCTACCGGCGTCACCCTGCTTATCGACGAGTCCCCGCAAATGGTCTTGATCTCGTCTTTCGATCCGGTGCGCCGCGAAGTCGCCCGCGCTGCGCTGGATGTGTTGGTTAAAGACGGACGCATCCATCCGGCGAGCATTGAGGAGGCGGTTAAAAACGCTTCCGCCGAGCTGGATGTCAACCTGCAACGCGACGGTGAGGACGCCGTGCGCCGCCTCGGCATCAACGGTCTGCGCCCCGAGATCATCGCTTTGCTCGGTAAGTTGAAATTCCGGTTTTCCTACTCGCAGAACGTGCTCGATCACTCGGTCGAGGTCGGCTTCCTCTGCTCGCTTATGGCAAGCGAACTTGGGCTCGACCCCAACGTCGCCAAGCGCGCCGGCTTGCTCCACGACATCGGCAAGGCAGTGGAAGGCGACTACGAGGGCAGCCACGCCACCATCGGCGCGGATTTCGTGAAACGCCATGGCGAGACGGCCATTGTGGTCAACGCCGTTGCCGCCCATCACGAAGAGGTGAAGCCCGAGACGGTTTACGCCGGGCTGGTCATACTCGCCGACACCATCTCGGCGGTGCGGCCTGGAGCCCGCGCCGAGTCGATGCACACCTACATCCAGCGGCTGGAACGGCTGGAGAAACTCGCGCTCTCCATCGAGGGAGTGCAGCACGCCTTCGCGATTCAGGCCGGCCGCGAGGTGCGCGTTATCGTGAATCCTCAAAAAGTGGACGACGAGCAGTCGCGCGAGATCAGCCGCGTGTTACGCCAGCGCATCGAGGAGGAGTTGCAGTATCCCTCCACCATCAAAGTCACCGTCATTCGCGAAACTCGTTACACCGACACGGCGGTGTAAATTCCCCGCAAAGCTCCGTGTTCCATTCTGCCCACGGATTTTTCGCTGCTTCGTCGTCAAGTCGGCTTGCCCGGTGCGGCTCTACGGCTTTGCTCCCCGCTCACCATGGCCGACCTGAAACTGCTCGAAACCTTTCCCAATCCCGCTCCGCAACGCGATTACGTGATCGCGCACACCCATCACGAGTTCACCTCGCTCTGCCCGATGACTGGGCATCCCGATTTCGCCAACATCCTCATCCGCTACGTGCCCGACAAGACCTGCGTCGAGCTCAAGTCGCTCAAGATCTACTTCCACGCCTTCCGCAACGAGGGCATTTTCTTCGAGGCCGTGACCAACAAAATCTGCGACGACCTGGGTGCCGCGTTGAAACCACGCAGTCTCGAAGTGGTGGCGGATTGGAAGGCGCGCGGCGGCTTCACCTCCATCGTGACCGCCAAGTGGGAGAAGCCCGCCGCCCCCGCAAAAGCGAAGTCGCGTAAGGCCTAATTCAGTTCCCCTATCCATGTCTGATTTACCCCCGTCGGTTTCTTCCGCCTTAACCCCCGAAACCGCGCCCGCCGCGTCCAAAATCCAGCTCAATGCCGACCACGTCCTGCGCATCACGCAGGAATTGCCCGGCGTAAAAGTCGCTCAAGTCGCCGCCACCGCCCAGCTCCTCAAAGATGGTGCCACCGTGCCTTTCATCGCCCGTTACCGCAAGGAGGTGACCGGCGAGCTCGACGAGGTGCAGATCACGACCATCCGCGACCGCTTGGAACAACTTGCCGCGCTCGACGACCGTCGCGCCTCCATCCTGGGCTCGCTCAAAGAACGCGGCCTGCTCACCGACGCGCTCGCCGGCCAGATCGCCGCCGCCGATACGATGACGCGCCTGGAAGACATCTATCTGCCCTTCCGCCCCAAGAAACGCACCCGCGCCACCATCGCCAAAGAGAAGGGGCTCGATCCTCTCGCCGAGCTCATCTGGGCCCAAGAACCGGCAACCACGCCCGAAATCCTGGCCGCCGCCGCCACCGCAATGGTTGGCCACGAGTACCAGCCCGACGACGGTAAATCTCCGCCCACCCCGCGCCAGAAAATCGCCAGCGTCGAAGAGGCGTTTTCCGGCGCCCGCGACATTCTCGCCGAACGCCTTTCGGACGATGCCGCCGCCCGTAACAAACTCCGCCTGCTCTACCGCGCTTCCGGCATCGTTTCCTCCAAAGTTCTTCACGGCAAAGATACCGCCCCCGAGGCGGCTAAATTCAAAGACTACTTCGACTGGACCGAGCCCCTCGCCAAGTGCCCCAGCCATCGCCTGCTCGCCATGCGCCGCGCTGAGAAAGAACTCTTTGTGATGATGCGCATC
>JAIXRU010000011.1 GCA_027485045.1 Opitutaceae bacterium
ATGAAAACACCGGTCGTGTGATGCCCGGACGTCGTTGGTCGGACGGTCTGCACCAGGCGGTCGAGGCCAAGGAAAACGTGAACATCGAGCGCGAGACCCGCACTTACGCCACGGTCACGATCCAGAATTATTTCCGCATGTATGAGAAGCTCGCCGGCATGACGGGCACGGCCGAGACCGAGGCCACCGAGTTTCACGATATCTACAAGCTGACCGTGCAGGTGATCCCCACCAACCGCCCCTGCATCCGTATCGACAAGAACGACTCCATTTTCAAAACCCGCCGCGATAAATACAACGCGGTGCTCAAGGAGATAGAGACCGCCAACAAGAAGGGCCAGCCGGTGCTGGTTGGCACCGTGTCGGTGGAGCAGAGCGAAGTGCTGTCCCGCATGCTGAAGCGCAGCGGCATCGTGCACACCGTGCTGAACGCCAAGCAACACCAGCAGGAGGCGGAGATTGTGACCCGCGCCGGTCAGCGTGGCGCCGTTACCATCGCCACGAATATGGCCGGCCGCGGCACCGACATCAAACTCGGCGAAGGCGTGCGCGACCTGGGCGGCCTTTACGTGATCGGCACCGAGCGGCACCAGAGCCGCCGCGTAGACCGCCAGTTGCGCGGACGTTGCTCGCGCCAGGGCGACCCCGGTCTGACCAAGTTTTTCCTGTCCTTGGAAGACGAGCTGATGCGCCTCTTCCTGCAGGGCAACCTGGCCTCTCGCTTGATGGAAGGCTCGATGAAGGAAGGCGAGGAGCTGGAGCATCCCTGGCTGAACCGCTCGATCGAGAGTGCGCAAAAGAAGGTGGAGCAGCAGAATTTCTCGCAGCGCAAACGCCTGCTGCAATACGACGACGTGCTCAACCAGCAGCGCGAGGTCATCTATGGCATCCGCAATGCGGCGATCCACAGCGAGCGCCCGAAGGAGTTGATTTTCGAGCAAATCACCGAAGAGGTGGAGTCGAGGCTGGAGACGGCGGGTTTCGCCGGTGGCACGGGTGCGGTGACGGCGGCGGCGCTGGAAGGGTTTATCGGCTGGGCCAACACGCATTTCCCGCTAGGGCTCAAGACCGAGGATCTTTCGGGCAAGAGCTTCGAGGCCGCCACCGAATTTGTGGTTGCCAGGGTGCGCGAGGCTTACGCGGTGAAGGAGACGGTGGAGATTCCCGAGGCGCTGGGGGTGATCGAGCGCTACGTGGTCATCAATGCGATCGACCACCACTGGCAGGAGCATCTTACCGAGATGGAGAACCTGCGTCAGTCCGTCGGCCTGCGGAGCTACGGTCAGAAGGATCCGCTGGTGGAGTACAAGGGCGAGGCCTACAAGTATTTCGAGGAGCTGATGCAGAACGTGCGGGTGCAAATCTGCACCGGTATGTTCCGCAGCGCGTCCAACGTGCAGGTGTTTGAAAACATGCTGGCCTTGCTGGCCAAGGGCGCCCGGGTGCAAGGGCCGACCGGGGTTTCCGCGCCGATGCCGGTGGCGGCGCTGCCCGCCCCGGCGCCGAAAGTCGAGATGCCCCGGGTGACCGCTCAGGTGCGCACTACGATCACCACCAGCGGACGTCGCCAGGACCCGAAGAGCGGCGACAAGAAGTAACTGGGATAAAGTTTAACCAAAAAAGGCCCGTCCGGCGAAACTTCGCCGGACGGGCCTTTTTGCGTTTTGGCGGCGGAGTTTAGTGGCCCGCGCCGGCTTGGTTTTCCTGGATGTATTCGTTTTTGAGACCCAGCGCTTCGGGTGCGTGGAGCACCAGCATCTTCATGCGGATGTTTTTCGGCACTTCGCTGGCGGTTGCCTTGGAGACGACGATCATGAGGACGATGGCCAGGGGCACGGTCCAGATCGCGGGTTGTTCGCAGAGGATGCGCAGCAAGGGGTGTTGGGCCCAGAAATCATTTAGCGGGGCGAAGCTGGAGAAGATTTTGCCCATCGGTCCTTTATCGAGGGCGAGGTTGCTCACGTTGGTCAGGGCGGCGGCGAGCAAGGCCAAAACGCCGCCGGTAAGCATGCCGATGGCGGCCCCCTTCATCGTCATACCGCGCCACCACACACTCATGAAGAGAAGCGGGAAATAACTGGCGGCGGCGATGGCGAAGGCCTGACCGACCATGAAGTTGATTTCCAGTGGTTCGACGCAGCAGCCCAGGCCGACCGAGATCGCGCCGATGCCGATGGCGGCAAATTTAAACATTCGCATGCGTTGTTCCGGTGTGGAGTCAGGGCGCAGCATGCGGCCGTAAACGTCGTGGGCGACGGCTCCCGTCATGGAAACCAGCAGCCCCGAGAAGGTGCTCATGAAGGCGGCGAAGGCACCGGCGCAGGCGATACCGCTCATCACGGAGCCCAGGACGCCGTATTTCGCACTGATCAAAGTGGGCAGTTCCAAGACCACCTTGTCGGTGCCTTTGGCTCCCAGACCGTTGTAGAGCTCGGGCATGAGATTGCGCCCGATCACGCCGATGAAGGGAGGGAAAATGTAGAAAACACCGATGAGGATCATCACCCACATGGTGGTGCGCTTGGCGGCGACGCCGTCGGGGTTGGTATAAAACCGAACCAGGATGTGGGGCAGGCCGGCGGTGCCGCAGACCAAGGCGATGATGAGTGAGTAGGTGTAGAGGAGGGAGAGCGGCTTGGTTTCTTCGGGTGTGAGGTGGGCGGCTTTGGCGGCCTTGGTGGTAAGGGGGCCGAAGGGGGAGCTCCACGCTTCATCGACGGGGGCTTTGGACGGCAAGGGGGGGCGGACGTTTACAGCCGGCCCTGATGTTCCATCGGGGGTGGCGGCGCTGATGAGGGCGGCAGGTGCATCGTAGGAAGTACGGTTTATCTCCAGGTTTTTCCCGTAGCCGCCGTAGACGGCGGCGAGCACGAAGACGGGCACGCTGATGGCGAAGAGTTTCATCCAATACTGCATGGCTTGGACGAGGGTGATGCCTTTCATGCCGCCAAGGGCGACGTTCAGGGTGATGACCGCGCCGACCACCGCCACGCCGACCCAGTAAGGCAAACCGGGGAAAATGTAGGCGAGCGTGGTGCCTGCGCCTTTCATCTGAGGCATGGTGTAGAAGAAACCGATGAAGAGCACGAAGCAGACGGCGATCTTGCGAAAGAGCGGCGAGTCGTAGCGGCCCTCGGCGAAATCGGGGATGGTGTAGGCACCGAAGCGGCGGAGCGGGCCGGCGATAAACAGAAGGAGGAAGAGGTAGCCGCAGGCGTAACAGACCGGATACCAGAGGGCGTCGTAGCCGATGGCCATAACCATGCCGGCGATGCCCATGAAGGAGGCGGCGGAGAGGTATTCGCCGGAGATGGCGGAGGCATTCCAGCCGACCGAGACGGAGCGGCCGGCGACAAAAAAGTCACCGGCGGTCTTGGAGGACTTGGCGGAGCGAAAGCCCATGACCACGGTGACGACCACGGTGACGAGGGAGAAAATGAGGATCCACGGATCTACGCCGTTAAGGGTGGCCAAGGAGGTGTTCATCGGAGGGCTCCTTCCTTGCTGGCGAGAGCGTTACGGGCTTCATCATCTTCCAGTTTCAAAGAACGGCGGATGAAATAGCCGGAGACCAGCCAGACGTAGGGGAAAAACAACACGCCGAGGACGAGCCAGGTGAGCGTGAAGCCACCCACTCGTTGGGCCATAAATGCGGGAGCGAAGTAGTTGAGGAGGGGCAGGCCAAGGAGGCCGACCAAGAAAGCGAGAGCGCAGCCGATGGATAGTTTTAACTGGCGGCGCATAAGCGAGGATAAGAAATCCTCGCTATGGATCAGGTCATGATGAGGCGGTCGTTCCGGGGTAGGCATAGATATTCGTGAAAAAACTTAAAGAGCTGCTTTAAAGCACTTTTGGTTTTTCGAGAAACCAAGGCCAAATGCCAGCCTTATTCGTTGAATTCGTCGCGCTTCTTGACGCGCTCGGCTTCCAGCTCGGCGGCGACGGCCGGATCTACGACGGCGAGGCGGCGGCGGAGGTCTTGTTCCGCGCGGCGGAGGTCTTCGTAGCGTTGTTCGAGCATGATCTCGTGTTCCTGCTGGGAGGCGACTTTGTCCATCAGGGTGGTTTCGGATTGCTCGACGAAGGCTTCCCGTTCGCGGAGCGCAGCCTTCGCTTCCACGAGGGTGGCTTCCTGGGCGTCCAGAGTGGCGCGAAGCTTTTCCAAGGCGTGACGTTCTTCGGCGCTGGCGGCAAAAGGGGGCATAGTGCTGGCTTTGCGTTGGACCTTTAGAAGGCTTTCACGGACCCGGAGGAGATTTTCCGTTTCGGCGATTTCGCGTTCTCGTTCCCCTAGTCGGGATTGGAGCTCTACCAAGGCGGCCTCCCTCTCGGTTAGCTCTGTTTCAAATAAGCGAAGGGCTTTTTCCAGCTCTTCGAGCTTGGCGCGTTCGGCGGTTTGGGTGGCGGGAGGGGGTGGCAGTTTGGCACCGGGGAAAGGGGAGCGACTGTTTATACGGTTCTCCACCTTGCGGTGTTGCTCGGGTTGCATGTCCGCGTAGGCGAGCGAGATCATGCCGCCCGTGAGCGAGGAGGGGGGCGGGCCGGGTGTCCGTCGCGGGAGGGTGAGATTATCAGGGCGGCGGGCCGGAGGTGGCAGGCCCGGAGTAGCGGGCCGGAAGGGGGGGTGGGGGGTGTCCGGCATGGGGTTTATGCGCTGGGGTGAGACCCGTTACTTTAAGCCGAATAAACGTTGCAGCAACGAACGTTTGGGGGGCGGAGCGGGTGGCGCTGGCGGGGTGGGCAAGTGGGGGCGAAGCAGTTCCAGCACGATTGCATGCAAAGTGTGATCGGGAAGTTCGGAAACCAGGCGGGCGGGTGGGGCCCCAGCGGAAATGGCGGTGCACATGGTGGCGTGCGCGGTGGTGAAATAGGCTACGGCACGGGCGGTTCGGGCACGCAGTTCGGAGGGGATAGAGGCGGGATTTTGCAGAAAGGCGGATCGGTCAGGGGCTGAGATGGCGAGGACGGATAGGGCGATCGTCTCGGGTAGATACAAACCGGTGTGGCCGGCGCGCATGGGCAGGAATTTGGCGAGACTGTCCTCGTCTTTTTGCGCGAGGGCATTGAGCAGTTCGCGGAAATCGCCGCCGATGATGACCGCTTGGGACAGACGGGAGGCAAAGGTTACGAAGTCGCCCAAGGTAGTGACCTTTTCATTTTTGCAAAGGGTGAGGGTGCCGGCGGAGAGGGCGGAGAGGTCGAGGGGGAAGTCCTGGAGAAGGCCCAGTTTGGCGAAGTTTTTAAAGAGCGGGGATTCGAGGTCGTTTGTGACCGAGTCAGCCCCGGACGGCTCTGCCATCATATCACCAAAGGGCTGGTCGAACGCGTTGGTGTCGTTGAGCAGGGTGATGAGGTGTTTAAGTTGTTCGGGGGGCAGTTTCCGGACCGCGAGGGCGGCAATGGCTTGCGGGTAGGGAAGGTAGATATAGGCGGCGGGAGTTTCGTCCGGAGAGACGATGGGCCAGGGCGGAACGTCGAGATCCTGGGCGAGGCTGGCCAGAGGGGTTTCGACCAGGATCGAATTGGCGAAGGCCTGGCGGGCTTTGTTCCAGGCGATCACATCGGCGGGAATGGGCGGAATGGTGGGCATGGGAGGGCGGGCTTAGGCGGAGGGAGGGGCGGAGTTGACGAGTTCTTCGGCGAGGCGTTCGTAGTCGCGCACGACATTATCGCCGGCGGCTTCCTGGCCGAGCAGGTTGACGGGCAGGCCGAGGGCTACGGCGCGGCGCACGACCATGGCGTCGCGCACGAACGTATCGAATATCTTCGCCTCCTTGGCCGCGCGCTTGGCGGTTTTGAATTGGTTGAGCCTTAGCTGCATTCGCATCTTGGGCACCTCAATGTCCACGCCGGTCTTGATGGCGTTGAAAATGATGCCGTAGATCTGCGAGGCGGGGCCCATGGCGGTGCGGCGGAAACTGGCGGAGAGTTGGTGGAAACGACCGAGTTTCTCGACCAGCAGGGTGAAGCCGATGAGGGAGAGGGCGTCGGGGTTGGAGGGGACGTAGATTTCGTTGGCGGTGAAGATGCCGCACTGCGAGGCGCGCAGGATATTGGGCGGGCAGTCGAAGAGGATGAAGTCGTAGTCGGACTCCACCTCGGCGAGTTGCTCCTGAAAAATCAGGTAGGCGGGCCGGCGCGGGTCGCCGGCGTATTCACTTTCCAGATCTACGAGATTGAAACTGGTGGGCAGGAGGTCGAGGCCGGGCAGCGGGCAGCCGCCGGCTTTGTCGACGACCACGTTGCGCAGGATGAGGTCTTTGACCCGCAGGCGGCCGGGCTCAAAAATCGAGAAGACCGCGCCCTCGCCGGTGGCATTTATGGGGTTCCAGCGCTCGAGCTTCAGCAACCAGATGGACGCGTTGGACTGGGTGTCGAAATCGCACAGAAGCACGCGATGGCCAAGGCGGGCCAGGCAGGCGGCGGTGTTGACAATGAGGGACGTTTTACCGACGCCGCCTTTGTAGTTAATGAAAGCAATTTTTCTAGCCATGAGACAGGTGGTGGTGCGGATAGCTGTTGAGCAAACTGGGCGCTATTTTACGTTTTAAGCGACGCACGGCGAGGGGAATATCGGCGCTTATTATGCGTGGTTGTAGAGCGCAGCCGTTTTTTCACATACTTTTGGCATCGCCCCTGAACTAAGCCGGCGGCGTGCTGGTGAGTATGGGCTTCAAGATCAGTAAAAGTAAGTTGATGCGCGCGCGCCGGCTCTTGTGCGCGTTGCAATGCGAGATCCAGGCGCGGGTTATTCACGCCCGGGCCAGTCAAGGCGCACGTTTCTCCCGGGTGGTGGCGGTGACGCCGGAGGATACGATTTTCCATGTCGACCGGCTTACCGAAGCGGTGATTATGGAGTGGCTGGCTGCGCACTGGCCGGAGGATTGGCCGGTGGAGTTGGTTATGGAGGGGGGCGCGCCCGGGGCGACCTTCCCGGCGGGGCTGCCGTTGAAGGATACGGTTTGGAAGCTGATTCTTGATCCGATTGATGGCACCCGGTGCATCATGTACGACAAGCGCAGTGCGTGGACGCTGGCGGGCCTGGCACCGCAGCTTGGTGCGCGCACCGGGGTGCAGGATATCGTGGTGGCCGCGATGACGGAATTGCCGACGGCGAAGGCGGGTGCGGCGGATCAGTTTAGTGCGGTGCGCGGGGAACGGCTGGTGGCAACGCGACATGATTTAAGCACGGGCGCGGCTAAAAAGTGGAAGCCGCGACCGAGCCAGGCGACGGATTGCGACCACGGTTTTGCTTCGGTGGTGAAGTTTTTCCCCGAGGGCAAGGTCGAGGCCGCCGGGCTTGAGGAGGCGCTTTGGCGTGAGCTCGGGTTGCACGACAGGAAGGGCGGGGCGCGGGTTTTTGATGATCAATACCTGTCCACCGGCGGGCAGATTTATGAGCTTTTGGTGGGGCATGATCGCATGGTGGCGGATCTGCGACCTTTGCTGGCGGAGCGAGCGGGCCGCGCCATGCCCCTGTGCTGCCATCCTTACGATATTTGCACGGCCTTGCTGCTGGAGTCGGCGGGCGGTGTGGTCGAGCGGCCGGAGGGCGGCAGTCTGCGGGTGCCCTTGGATACGCTGACTCCGGTGGCCTGGGTGGGTTATGCGAATCGGGCGCTGGCCAGGCGGATGAGGCCGGCCTTACGTCGGGCTTTGGCGGCTACGGCGCGGAGTTAATGCGGGGGAGGGGGATTTGATCGTCGTCCGGGTGGTATTACCCTCTGCCCAGGAGGCGCCGATCAGCGTGGCGCGGGGGAACGACGGCAGGCCCGGTTCTTCGCTTTGCAAAAGGGAAACCAGCATATCAATCGCCGCTTCGCCGGTGACGTCGTTGTGTTGTTCCATTCCGCTCCAATCGGCGCAGCCTCGGCGGCGCTCCAGTTGAATGAGTCCAAGGTCGCGCGGGGCGAGTTTCCCCAGGTCGGACAACCAGTCGCGGACCACGGTGTGCAGGGTGAAGATGACGTCGGGCTGGTAGCACTCAAACCAAGTGCGAAAAGCAGTCTGATCATTGCGGGCGGCGTCCACCCCGTAAAACACGGGAATACGTGCGGCAGCGGGTAGCGTTTGCTGACCGAACCAGAAGCCGGAGCTGAAACGGCCGTCCACCAGGCGGTCTATGGTGCCTTCCAGCACGAGGCCGGGGCGGGCATATCCGAGCTGACGGGCGTGTTCCATGGCTTGCAGCATCAGGGCGTGGTGGTCCACGCAAGCGAAGGAAAGCGTGGGCTCGCGGGTGCGCACCCCCGTGACCACGACGGCGTGATTTTGCCAGGTAACCGAGAAACGCGGGGGGAGGCGATTGTCGTTCATCAAGCCTACGGCGATCACTCCGCGAATACCTCTGGCCCGGAGGATGCGGTTGAGCCGTTCGCCGTAGAGCTCGGGGTCATGCAGCCAAAACTCGTCCAACCCGTAACCGAGCTGGGTGGCTCTGCTGCGGCAACCCGCCACGTAGTCGGGAATGGTGGGGTGACGGGTAAAGGCGTTCTTATCCAGATTGGCGTTAAGCAGGGCAAACGTGCGCCGGTAGCCGGCCGGGTGATTCTTGCGAAGCTCTGTCATGAGCTGGGCCACGACAGGGTTCTTGGCGTAGCCAAGCTCGGCGGCGATTTTTTCGATACGGGCGCGGGTCGCCGCCGGAATCTGCGGGTCGTGGCGCAGGGCGAGGGAGACGGTGTTTTTAGAAACCCCGGCCCTGCTGGCGATGGAGGACATGGTGACGCGAGCCGGCATGGTTTACATTACTGTCAAGTGCCGCGCTGGTTTACCAGTCGTTACTTAATGGGTGAGGTGGTTCCAGCCAAGGCAGTGTGCAGTTTTCCCCCTTACCCTTTTAAACCCCGTTTCGTTCATCCCCTGATTTTCCACCATGTTTACCCTAGGTATAGACTATGGCACCAATTCGGTGCGTGCGCTCGTCGTTCGCTGCAAAGATGGCGCCGAGCTCGGCGTCGCGGTTTTCGCTTATCCATCTGGCCATCAGGGCGTCTTGCTTGATCCTAAGGATCATCAGCTCGCGCGGCAAAACCCCGCCGATCATCTGCTGGGCTTGGAAAAATCCATCAAGGGCGCACTCGCTCAAGCGAAGAAGACCAAGGGCTTCGACGCCCGTTTGGTGGTGGGGCTCGGCGTTGACACCACGGGTTCCAGTCCGATCCCGGTGGATGCAGCCAATACTCCGCTGGCTCTGGACGCCAAGTGGAGCAAAAATCTCGCCGCGCAATGCTGGCTTTGGAAGGACCATACCAGCGTAAAGGAGGCAGCCGAGATTACGGCGCTGGCGGCCAAGGTTCGCCCTCACTACATCGCCAAGTGCGGAAATACTTATTCCTCCGAGTGGTTCTGGGCCAAGATTCTACATTGCCGCCGCTCCGCTCCCGCCGTCTTCCGTGCAGCGTATTCTTGGGTGGAGCTGGCCGATTGGATTCCCTCTGTGCTGGCTGGGGTAAAGGATCCGCGTGCGGTCAAACGCGGCGTGTGTTGCGCCGGACACAAGGCGCTTTACGCCGATGAATGGGGCGGGTTGCCTGACGTGGAGTTTCTCGCCCAGCTTGACCCCGCTTTGGCGGACTTGCGCGGACGTCTTTATGACAAAGCCTATGATGCGAACGTCCCGGCCGGCACGCTTTGTCCGGAGTGGGCCAAGAAACTCGGTTTGTCGGTCGGAATCCCTATCGCCATAGGAGAGATGGACGTACACTACGGTGCCATTGGGTCCGGGGTTTGCGAGGGCACGTTGGTCAAGGTCATCGGCACCTCGACGTGCGATTGCGGCGTGGTGTCGGCGGCGAAGACGGTGCGCGACATTCCGGGCATTTGCGGCATTGTAAACGGATCCATACTCCCGGGCTATTATGGGCTGGAGGCCGGCCAATCGGCGGTGGGGGATATCTTTAAGTGGTTTGTCGAGGGTGTGTTGGGGGATGCCTCCCTGCACGCGGTGCTCACGGCTGAGGCGGCGAAACTCAAGCCCGGTCAGTCCGGGCTGCTTGCGCTGGATTGGAACAACGGCAATCGCACGGTCTTGGTCGATCCCTTGCTCACCGGCCTCACGCTGGGGACCACGCTTTATACCACGAAAGCAGAACTCTACCGGGCCTTGATCGAGGCCACCGCTTTCGGCGCTAGAGCCATCATCGAGCGTTTCCGGGAATACGGGGTGCCGATTGATCGGGTCGTTTGCGCCGGTGGCATCGCGGAGAAAAACCCGCTCCTGATGCAGATCTACGCCGACGTGACCGGTTGCACCATGCTTGTCGCGGGTTCTTCGCAGGCATGCGCCCTTGGCTCCGCCGTCGCGGCCGCCGTGCTGGCCGGAGCGCACAAAGACTTCGCCACCGCGCAGAAGAAGATGACCCGACTCAAGGCCGGCGTCGCCTACCGGCCCAAGGCGAAGAACCAGGAGGTTTACGAACGGCTCTATGCTTTGTATCGGAAGCTTCACGACAGCTTCGGGGGCGTGGACAAAGCCGCCGATTTATCACGGGTGATGAAGGACCTGCTCGATATCAAAGCCGCCTCCCACGCCTGATTCTAATCGTTGTCTTTAAACTATTCTCCCATGTCCCTTATAAATCTCTCCACCCCTGAAATCTGGTTCGTCTGCGGTTCGCAGCACCTTTACGGTCCCGGCCCGCTTAAGCAGGTCGCGGCCAACGCCCAGGCAGTCGTCGACGGCCTGGTGAAATCCAAGCGCCTCGCTCTTCCGCTCAAGTTCAAGGCTCTGCTTACCACCCCGGAGGAAATCTCCAAGGTCTGCATTGAGGCCAACAGCGATGTGAATTGCGCCGGTCTAGTGCTCTGGATGCACACGTTCTCCCCATCGAAGATGTGGATACGCGGCCTCACCACGTTGAAGAAACCGTTTCTTCATCTTCACACCCAGTTTAATCGCGACCTCCCGTGGGCTTCGATCGACATGGATTTCATGAACCTCAATCAGGCCGCGCACGGCGACCGCGAGGCCGGGTTCATCCACACCCGCCTCCGCCTCGGCCGCAAGGTCGTGGTCGGCCATTGGTCGGATTCAGAGGTGCAGGACCGAATCTCGGCCTGGATGCGCGCAACGCATGCCTGGCACGACTGGCAGGGGGCCAAGTTCGCTCGTTTCGGCGACAACATGCGCTACGTCGCCGTGACCGAGGGCGACAAGGTCGCCTCCGAGATCAAGTTTGGTTTTGAGGTCAACGGCTACGGGGTCGGCGATCTGGTGGCCAAGGTGGACGCGGTTTCCGAGACCGCGATCACCGATCTCGTTGCCCAATACGAGAAGCTTTACGCCGTGGTGCCCGCGCTCAAGAAGGCTGGCAAACGCCATGAGGAACTCCGTTACAGCGCGCGCCTCGAACTCGGCCTCACTGCAATGCTCACGGAGATCGGGGCGAAGGGCTTTACGGATACCTTTGAGGATCTGCATGGCCTGCGTCAGCTCCCCGGCATGGCCACGCAGCGGCTAATGGCGGCGGGTTATGGCTTCGGCGGCGAAGGCGATTGGAAGACCGCCGCGCTGGTCCGTGCCATGAAGGTCAT
>JAIXRU010000041.1 GCA_027485045.1 Opitutaceae bacterium
AGTTTTTCGACCGCGTAGCCGGTGGCGGTTTGTGGTAGTGTAGTTGTCATTTGAATCCAGATTCTTTCTCTGGATTCACCTACATTACACCCCCAGCCGAATCATTAAATCTGCCGAATCTTCGCGGTCTTTTTGATACGTTTTGGCGGACGTCCTGCAGGCTTGGCTTTCATGCCAAGCTCGCGCATCAGAGCGCGGCACTTTGTTAAGCTGAGAGGAACGCCAATTGCCTTAAGAGACTTCACTATAACTTCCGCTGACACTGGAACGGTTCCGCTGTTTTTCTTCTCCATAAGGAGAGCGTGAATCTCGGGCTTAGCTGGGCGAATTTTCAATCTGTCGTCTACAATTTTGACACGCTCGTGAACACTCGCGACTACGTCGGCGATGCGCCTGATTTGGTTCGCGTTTCCAGTCACCACGGCGCGGGTGAAGACTTCAAGGAGGTGGTCCCCGCCTCGGTTCAGGCGTGCGGGTAGCTGCTGCTCCCACGGTGTATTTATCGGGTCACGTTGCTCAGCTAAAAAAACGTCCCACAGGAACTGCTCTACTCGCTCAACCCCACCCCATTTATCGCCCGTCTGCCCGTAATTTACCATATGTCTAAATTTTTCTTCTTCCCTATCTTTTTTCGTATTCATGATGTTTCAAAACCTCACCTTCTCCATTTGTGCGACGGAGTGGTCGCGGCGCAGGTGGCCATAAACCTTCATCGCCAGCGCCCCGCCGTCGGCATGGCCAAGCCAGCGGGCAAGGGTGGGTATATCGACGCCGGACTCGATGACGACGGTGGCGAAGGCGTCGCGCAGATCGTGCGGAGTAAGACGGGCAATCCCCACGGCGGCGCACGCTCGATCCATGCTCTTCTGGGCCTCGCGCAGAATGAAGACGGGGGCGTCACCTTCGCACGGGAGGGAGTGTTCCTGGCGGCGGGCACGGATGCGCCGGAAATGCTCTAGGGCGGCCTCAGAAAGCGGCAGGGAGCGGAGGGCGGCGGCGGTCTTGGTGCCGGGCACGTCGAGCTCCATGCGGTCAAGGCGGACGTGCTTCCAGCACAAGCGCCCGGCCTCTCCGATACGCATCCCGGTAAGATAGAGCGCCCGCAGCAGCTCGGCTGCTCCGATGGTCCGACCACCTAGTCGGCTTACCTCGTCGAGCATGGCGTTAAGCTTCTCACGCTCAGGAAGGACCGGGCGCCGGGGAGTATCGCGGCGGGTGAGTTCCCCCTTGCGACGTGCTACCAGCGGATTGCCCGCAATCGCTCCTGTATCGACGGCGAGGTTGAGCAGGGAGCGCAGGGCATACAGCGCCTTGTTGTAACTGCGCGGGGAGCGGCCGGCCACCTTCTGCGACACTTTCTTCGCACCGGGCGGAACATGGCCGGTGCCGGTCATGCTGGAGTGAGCACGCCACGCCTTCACGGTGTCCACGGTCACGGAGCGCGGAGGCTTATTCCAGAACGCCTCTTCCCCATCCGGCCATGTCTTGCCGATGTATCTGATCGAATCGCGCATCAGCTCCTTGGACTTTTCCTTGATACCGTCGCCGATCTCGCCCGCCTCCAGCCGTTCAAGGAACAACTGGCGAAGATCGCCCATGGTGGCGATACCGCGCTCGGCACGGGAGGCCGAACGACGTATCGACTCCACGTCTTTTCGCTCTTCCACGGCGCGGGCCTTGGCCACCTCCAGCACGTCCGTCTTTAACGGCGTAAACAGGGTCTTGCCCTTGGCAAAGGTGCGCAGGTAGTAATTGCCGCTCTTGTGGCGCAAAAGACCTTTGGGCCACGAGTCGGTTCTTTCCCATGTCTTGGGTTTTGGTGCCCCGCCTATCTTTTCAATACGTTTCACGGTGTTCATGCAAAAACCGTGAAATAGAGCGTGAAAAGCAATAGCAAGCACCTAGTCCTAAAGCGTTGGTTATGTTAGTTTTGTGCTCGTAGCTCAGCTGGATAGAGCATCCGCCTTCTAAGCGGACGGTCGTGGGTTCGAATCCCGCCGGGCACACCACGCTTGCACCGCGCCCCGAGCTCCGGCGTAAATCCCCCATGGTCAAAATCACCGGCACCTACGATGGCAGCCTGCGCTGCACCGCTAAACACGAGCCCTCGGGCACGTCTCTCGCCACCGACGCCCCGCGCGACAACCAAGGCCTGGGCGAATCCTTCTCCCCCACCGATCTCGTCGCCACCGCCTTCGTCACCTGCATCGCCACCACCATGGCGTTGATGGCCCGCAAACACGGCCAGGAACTCGGCTCGCTGCGCTACGAGGTGACCAAGGAAATGACCGCCACTCCGCCGCGCTCCATCGCCCGCCTAGCGGCCACGATCTGGTTGCCCGCCTCCGCGCGCAGCGTGCCCGCCGGCGAGCTGGAACGCGCCGCCCACGGCTGCCCGGTGCACCGCTCCCTCGCCCCCGAAGTTCAGAAGGACATCACGTTTGTCTGGGCGGAGTGAGTCGGAAGCCGAGGCGGACCGCGCGAAGTTGTAACCCAAGCTCGTGCGTCGCGCGCACATTCGCGTTGCCCAAGCCAATGCTGCCGCGTGTGCTGGGCGCTTCATTTTTAAAACACATGGCGAAAAAATCTCAGGCGACTTGGGGCGGACGTTTTTCCAGCGGACCGGCCGCGTTGATGCAGCAATTCAGCGAATCCGTTTCCTTCGATAAACGACTCGCTCCCTTCGACATCGCGGGCAGCAAAGCCCACTCCGCCATGCTCGCGCATGTCGGGCTGATCACCCCCAAGGAACGCGACGCCATTCACGCCGGGTTGGACGCGATTTTAAAGGAGATCGAGGCGGGCAAGTTTTCCTGGAGCATCCAGCTCGAAGACGTGCACATGAACATCGAGCAGGCCCTGACCGCCCGCGTGCCCGCCGCCGCCAAGCTTCACACCGCCCGCTCCCGCAACGATCAAGTCGCGACCGACATGCGACTCTGGTTCAAGTGGGCCTGCGCCGAAGTGCAGACCCGCATACGCAACGCTCAACGCGCCCTCCTTACCCTCGCGCAACGTGAGACCGGCGTCCTCATCCCCGGCTATACCCACCTGCAACGCGCCCAGCCCGTTTACCTCGCGCACCACCTCTTCGCCTGGATGGAGATGCTCGACCGCGACCACGCCCGCTTCCTCGCCGTCGCCAAACACGCCAACTGGTGCCCGCTCGGCGCCGGGGCCATCGCCGGCACCACCCTGCCCATCGACCGCGAATTTACCGCCGTCCAGCTCGGCTTCGTGGACGATAAAGGCCGCCCCCGCGTGACCCAAAACTCCATGGACACCGTCGCCGACCGCGACCTGTTCCTCGAGTTCGCCGCCGCTGGTGCACTCTTCGGCGTGCACGTCTCGCGCATCGCGGAAGATTTGATCCTGTGGTCGAGCGCCGAGTTTAAGTTCATCGAGCTACCCGACGCCTTCTGCACCGGCTCCTCCCTGATGCCGCAGAAGAAAAACCCCGACTCCTGCGAATTACTGCGGGGGAAATCCGGCCGTCTGGTGGGCAACCTCTCCGCCCTACTCACCATGGTCAAAGGCCTGCCGCTGACCTACAATCGCGACCTCCAGGAGGATAAACCGCCGGTGTTCGATACCTTCGATACCGTGGCCGTCTCGGCCGAAGTGCTCGCCGGCACGCTGGCCGGCCTGACCGTCAATCCCGCCCGTTGCGCGGCGGCGGTGGCCGATCCCGCCCTGCTCGCCACCGACCTTGCCGATTACCTCGTGGAGCGCGGCGTGCCTTTCCGCGAAGCCCATCACGCCGTCGGCGCGGTCGTGAAACTCGCCGAAGTCCAAGGCAAGCCCCTGAACCAACTCGCCACTGACGACGTGAAAAAATGCCACGCCGCCTACGCGGACGACTGGGCAACGGTATTCGATCTTAAACGCGCCATGGCCAAACGCCGCGGCACCGGCATGCCCGGTCCGGCCCAAGTGAAAAAGCAGATCGCCCGCTGGACCAAAACCCTCGCCGGCTAGACCCACCGCTTGGCGCGCGCAGAATACGCGTCGTCGCAGGCTGAGAGTATTCAAGGCTTTGGCCGAAAAAAAAGCCCACCCGTGCACTATGCACTCGGGTGGGCCTCAAAAAAACCGACTCGCTCAGCCCTCTGCACGGCGCTGGGCATCGGCCTCGATCAGCGCCTTCACGCGATCAAGTTCCGCCTTCACCGCCGCTTTCACGGCGGGGAGTTCGCCGGCCGCTTTCACCGTCGCCTTGGCAAACACATAGAACTTCATCTTCGGCTCGGTGCCCGAACCGCGCGCGGCGAAGGTGTAGCCGTTGGCCAGAGTCACCACGTAGAGATCGTTCTTGGGCACCAGCTCTCCATCGGCGTCGCGGATATCCATGCGGCCGAAATCCTCAAACTTCGTCACCGCCACGTCGCCAAACCCCTGCGGCGGATTCTCGCGATAGGTCGTGAGGATGCGCTTGATCTTGGCCGCGCCGCTCGCGCCTTCGTAGTAAAGATTCACCACGCCCTCGAGGTAGTAACTGGTGCGCAGGTAGATTTCATCGAGATACTCCGGCACGGTCAGGCCGCGGCTCTTCACGTAGGCGGCGACCTCGGCCAGCATCAAGCAGGCGGAGTTGCCGTCTTTGTCGCGCACGAGGTCGTTGGCCAGATAGCCGTAACTCTCTTCGCAGCCGAAAACGTAGAAAGTGGAGAACTCCTGGAGCAGCTTGGCCCGGGTCGCGAAGGGCGTGCTGTTGTAGTCAAGCGCGACGCCGTGCTTCGCCAGATAGCCGGCTTTGAGTTGTTCTTCATAACCGCGAATCTTGGCCGCGATCCACTTGAAGCCGGTGAGCGTGTTGACGACTTTTACGCCGTGGCTGCGAGCGATCTCGTCCTGCAGCGCGGTGGTCACAAAAGTCTTCACCAAGGCGGCTCGGGGGCTGCCGGCTTGGGGAATCACGCCCAGCTCCTTGTAGCGGGAAATCCGGTAATCCGTCATCAACGCGCCGATCTGGTTGCCGGTGAGCAGATGCATCTTGCCGTCCTTGCCGCGCACCGCGCAGCCCATGCGGTCGCAATCGGGGTCGGTCGCCATCACCAGATCGAGCCCCTTCTCTTCGGCTAATTTCACCGCGAGCGCGAGGGCATCGGCATTCTCTGGATTGGGAGACTTTACAGTGGGGAAACGCGGATCGTGGATCGCTTGCGCCGGTTCCTCGTGAAGCTCGACTCCGCAATCCTTAAGCAGCGGCATGGACATGATGTTACCCACCCCGTGAATGGAGGTGAAGGCGACCTTGAGTTGGGTGGCGGCGAAAACCGAGCGATCAATGACCGCAGTCGCGGCGGCCGCCAGGTAGGCGTTGTCGGCGGACTCGCCCAGCGTGACCACGCGAGAGAGATCCTTGACCAGATAAGCCGCGATTTCCGCGAGCGGCACCAGACCGACCTGGGTGACAATACCCTTGTCATGCGGGGCGATGACTTGCGCGCCGTCCTCGAAATAGGCTTTGAACCCATTATCGTGGGGCGGGTTGTGACTGGCGGTGATCACCACGCCGGTGTGCGCGCCGAGCCAGCGCACAGTATAGCTGAGCTGGGGAGTAGAACGCGGCCCAGCGAAGATATAGGCCTGACCGCCAAGCCGCGACCAGGTGGAGGCGGCCAGCTCGCAAAAGTGCCGGGAAAAGTGCCGCACATCGTGGGCAATCACCAGTGCGGGCAGGCGCGGGTCGCCTTTGGTCGCGAGGTAGGCGGCCGTGTAGCGAAAAAGTCCGATGGTGGCGCGGACCAGTGTATAGTCGTTAAGGATGTTGCTGCCGATGGCGGCATGTTCCGGCGTGCCCAGCGGGCCGACTTGGCCTTGCTCGGCTGCCGTCGTAACCGCGCCAATGGTACGGCCGCGCATGCCTCCGGTTCCGAACTCAAGATCGCGGTAAAAGCGGTCGTTGATTTCGCCCCATGACTGCTTGGCGGCGAGCTCCTCCAGGCTCGCGGTTGCCCAGGCGGGCAGACCGGCGGCAAGCCAGAGTTCGAGATTTTTCAAGGTGGCGGGCAATAACTGGCCGGCCGCGCCGGCTGTTTGAAGGGTAGTAGTGAGGGTCATGGTTGGAAAAACTTCAGGATAGGTGGGCGCGTGAACGGGCTTCGCTTAAGCAAGTACGGTTCCGGCCACGATTTCAGGTTTGGTCGGGCGGGCGGCCCAGGCGGCGGCGAAACTGTCTTCGTCGTAACCAAAGAGCGGTGACACCTCGAACGCGAAGGCAGGCAGACCGGTGGCATCCACCGGCAAGGCCGCCCCTTGCGCCTTGGCCCAGCGGGTAAACTGCCGCACCTGATCTTCCGCGCAGGTCTTGGGCGAATCGATGCCCTCGGCGTTTTTCACCGGCGAGAAATCGTCGGCGCGGTCCGCCTCGATCACGACCGGGTTGGCGGCGAAAGGCAGCGCGTCAAAAACGAACAGCTCGAACTTCACACCATTCGGCTTTTCCGGTTTCACCACGTTGCCGTTAGCGTCGAGACACGGGATCTTTTTGTCCGCGCGATGGAAGGGCAGCGCATCCGCGCCGGTGGCCATGCGGCGGATGAACTCGCGATCCAGCAGATGAATCGCCACGGAACCCGCGATAAAGCGCAGGCGGCCGGTCACCGGATCGACTTCCTCTTGGCGCTCTTTGGGCAGATCGGAATACTCGATCACCACGGTGCGGCCACGCTGGGCGCAGAAGTGGCCCACTTTTTCTCCGGCGTAGGCCTTCGGCACCATTTTGCTGCTCATCTCGGAGCGCGTGCGCAGATGCCAGCCCACGAAGGCGGGGTCGATGAAACGCACCAGGGGATTGTCCACCTGAAAGTAACTCAGGATATCGATGCCCTCACGCTGCATCAGATCCAGCGCACCGCTGCGCTGCAAGGCACGGAGGGATCCTCCGTGTCCATCCGGGGACATGGCGATACGGTGCTTCGCCTCCAGCAGGATTTTGCCATCAAACCCCACCGCCGGCATGCGCCCTTGGCGGAAGAAATGCACCGTGTTTTCGGAGAGGCCAAAAAAACCGTGCTGGCGGAAAAACGCCTCGGTTGCGGCGTGGTTGATGTGGCTGGTCATGATAAACCAGTGCAAAGGCCGGCCATAACGGTCGCCCGCGGCGCGGATTTTTTCCGCGAAGACTTGGAAAAGAGTCTTCTTCAACACCGGCGTCACCGGATACGTGCCCTTGGGACCATCGTAGCCAAGACGGGTGCCCTGCCCGCCCGCGACCACGAAGGCCGCCACCCGGCCCGCGCGCAACGCAGCCTCGCCGTCCGCCTTCGCCGCTGCCCACGCCGCGGCATCTCCCCCGTTGCGAGGAAAGGCTTCATAGGAAGCGGGCAGAAGGTCCGACAAATCGAGACCCACCGAGCCGCTCTTTTGCACCAGCGTGCGGTTGAGTTCGGCGACCTCGGCGAGGTCAATCTCCCCGGCATCGGCCAGTAATTCCGACTGCTCAACAGGACTTAAATGTTCAAAGTGGGCAAAAACATGGCCTTGGCCGGCCTGTTGAAACGCTGCGACAATTGGGTGCGGATGCGATGCCATGGAAAAAAGCAAACAAAGGCCCGCGTCGCGGCGCGCGGCAATGGCATTTTCCCCACATTAAAACGGCTCCGGTTACAGACTAAATCGCCCTGCCGCCAAATGCTCGCGGTCTAACGATCCTGCTGTTGCACCGCAGATACTTTGCCCTCGATAAACTCGACCCGAAAATACTCCACGGCACGCGCCGCCGCCAGCGTGTTTTCATCATTAAACCACGGGTAATAAGCTCCGCGATACCGATGGTAATAACCGGTATAAATCGGCACCCCGTCAGACGCAGTGTATCGGGTGTAGCTCCAGATTTCCGTGCGCCCGCTGGCATCGGTTCGCACCCATCGCTGGTCGGGTTCACCCGCGGCAAGCGTCACCATCTCGGGCGTAAACCCGAGGGCGATTTTCCCCTCGCGGATTAACTGCTGCTGCTCCGGGTTGAGTCGCTCAAACTCCGCCTGACTACGCCGAATACGTGCCTCGGTCGTCGCGCAGCCACTCGTCAGCAAAGCAACCATGGCAATTAGCGCCACACGCATGCTAAACCGGGGAAAACGAAACCAGTCACTCATGCTCGCAGGTAAACGTGTTATCGAAAGCTCGCAAGCGGCCAACGCCTCACGTCTTCTCCGGGGTTTACCCATTCCACGCATGCATACGCTTCTCCTCTGGGATATCGACGGCACGGTGCTCGCCTCGGGCGGAGCGGGCATGGCGGCGCTCCGGGCGGGCCTGCTTAACGCGTTCAGCGTTGATCGCCCGCTGGATGATATCGACTTCGCCGGTCGCACCGATGGCTGGATCATCCGCCAGATTTTCGCCCGCACGGGTCACGACTGCTCCGAGGAAAATCTCGCCCGTATGGCAGACGCCTATCTGTCCGAATTACCGGCCCGTCTGGGAGCAACCTCTCGCGTGCTGCCGGGAGTCGAAGCCGCGCTCGACCGCGCGGCGGCCACGGGCTGCGTGAATGCACTGCTTACCGGCAATCTAAGCGCCGGCGCCAAAATCAAACTCGATCACCACGGGCTCTGGTCGCGCTTTGCCTTCGGTGCCTTTGCCAACGACAGCGAAACGCGCAACGAGCTCGGCCCTTTCGCGCTCCAGCGTGCCCACCGCCATCTGGGTTACGCCCTGCCGCCTGAACGCGTGTTTGTGATCGGCGACACCCCGCACGACGTCGCCTGCGGCCGGGTTATCGGAGCCCGCACCGTCGCCGTAAATACCGGTTACGCCAGCCGGGAAAGCCTGGTCGCCGCCGCCCCGGATTTGTTGATCGAAAACCTCGATACGGAGGCGGAGACCTTTTTCAAATTTGTCAGTTAGAGCGACTTTACCGAACCCGCAGAGGAGGCGGAACCGGCAGACGCGTGATCTCGGTAAGCACCCTTTTCCGCCGCATTCACGAAGCCCTCGGTCGCCGTCTTCAGCTCCTCCCACTTTGCGCGGATGCTCTTGGCCTCGGCCGCCGTTACCTGCTGGTCGGTGCTCGCGGCGGATATCACGCCCAAAAGCTCGGCAAAATCGCGGATAATTTCGTTGGTCGCCGGAACCAAGGCCTGCCGCGTCGCCTTCACCGGCGGGTTCGCGATGAAAAAACCTCCCGCCCGGGCACACACCCAATGCGCCACCCGCACATCACCAGTGGATTTCATCAACTGCTCGATGCGATCCAGGGGATTGCTCGAGCCGCTGCCCGCCACGTCGCTAGGCGGCTCCGCCCACTTATAGATCAGCGAAAGCGATAAATTCATATCGGCCGCGATCTGTTTCGCGCTGGTCTGTTTGAGGACGTCTTTAAGCAACTCGTGCGATTCCATCGGCGCAAGTTGGTTAACCCGAGCGCACGAGGCAAGGCCGGTCGCTTAGTTGCTGAAGGCATAAAAACAGAATCTCCCTTCCCTTTGCGTACCTGTTTTCCTTAGAAACTCATCGCGTGAACACCTCTTGGGATACTCTCAAACTCGTCGCCGAGCCCACCCGGCTGCGTATCCTCGCCCTTTTACTGCGCGAGGAGCTTTCCGTGGCCGAGCTTCAGGAGATCCTCGACATGGCTCAGTCGCGCATTTCCTCCTCCCTTGCCCTGCTACGCTCCGCCGAGCTCGTATCCGATCGCCGCGACGGCAAACGCGCCTACTACCGCCTGCGAGCTCCCCTTCCCGCCGCCACCCTTGCCTTGCTACGCTCCGCCACCGAGGCCGTGGCCGAGCAACCCGAGCTCGCCGCCGACCGCGCCGCCCTCGCCCGCGCCCTCGCCAAACGCCGCGCCCACCAGGAAGAATATTTTAACCTCATCGCCGGTCGTTTGGGCAAAAACTACTGCCCCGGCCGCTCGTGGGAAGCGCTCGGTCACCTCGCCCTGCGCCTCGCCCCTCCCATCGACATCGCCGACCTCGGCGCCGGCGAGGGCCTCGTCTCCCAGCTCCTCGCCCGCCGCGCCCGCCGCGTCTGGTGCATCGACAGCTCGCCCAAAATGGTCGAGGTCGGCACCGCCCTGGCGGAGAAAAACGGCCTCGCCAACCTCACCTACAAACTGGGCGACATCGAAAAAGTCCCCCTGCCTGACGCCTCGGTCGATCTCGCCATTCTCAGTCAGGCCCTGCACCACGCCCGCCACCCGCAAACCGCCGTGGCCGAGGCCGCCCGCATCCTTCGCCCCGGCGGGCAACTGCTCGTGCTCGACCTGCGCGAACACGATTTCGAAAAGGCCCATGAGCTCTACGCCGACGTCTGGCTCGGGTTCACCGAAAACACCCTGCACGCCTTCCTCGAAACCGCCGGCTTCCAGTCCATCGAAGTCGTGACCGTAGCCCGCGAAGCCGAAGCCCCCCACTTCGAAACCCTGCTCGCCAGCGGCAAAAAACCTAACGGCTGAAAAAAGTGATAACCGCTAAATTACGCTAATAGACGCTTAATAAAACGTCACTCAACCATATCCCCTCTATAATTTAGCGTGTTTTAGCGAAATTTAGCGGTTCCCTCTCTCCGTCCTCGTATCGCTTTAAATCTACGGCCCGAGCCTCAGACATCCTTGTTTCTCGGGTGAAACTTCGCGTGTTGCTCGACTAGTCGTTTTTCCTCCACCGCAGTGTAAATCTGGGTCGTTTCCAAATTGGCGTGACCGAGCATTTCCTGAATGGCGCGCAGGTCGGCCCCGCCCCCGAGCAGATGGGAGGCGAAACTATGTCGGAGTTGGTGCGGTTTCACCCCGCGTTCGATGCCCGCCGCCGCCGCGTATTTTTGTACCAAATACCAGAGCGTCTTGCGCGAAAGCGGCCCGCCCCGCTCGCTGAGAAAAATCGCCCCGCCGGTTTTGGCGCGCACGAAGTGAGGCCGGCCCGCTTCGAGATACACCTTCAAGGCCGACACCGCCCGCCCTCCGACCGGCACCACCCGCTCCTTCGCACCTTTGCCAAACACCCGCAGAAACCCGTTTTCCAAATCCAACTGCTGCAAACCCAGGCCCGCCAATTCCGAGACACGCAGGCCGCTCGCATAAAACAACTCCAGCAAAGCCCGGTCGCGCAGCGCAAACGCATCCCCACCCTGCGGCGCGGCCAGGAGGCGGTCCACCTCGCCCTCGCTCAGCATACCGGGGACCCGCCGCACCAGCTTGGGACCAGAAAGCAAGGCCGTGAAATCATCCTCCCGAACCCGCTCCCGCACCAAGTGGCGGGCCAGCATGCGCAACGCGGTGAGCTTGCGCGCCAAGCTCGCCACCGCGAAATCGTCGCCGCTCAAGGCATGCAACCAGTCCGTCGCCTGCTCGGGCGTGACCGTGCGCCAATCCCGCGTGCCCGCATGCCGCGCCAGCCAAGCCGCGCATTGCCGCAAATCGGATTCGTAAGCCCACAAGGTGTGGTCCGAACGCCCGCGCTCCAGCGTCAACTCGTTCCCGAAATCCTCAATCACGGCCAACATACTTGGCGGCAGGCTCTGTTCCGATTTATCGACAGACCGGGGCTCGCCTTGAACCCCATGGGCAGTCACTTTTACACCCGCCCGCAAATGAGGTTTTTTGGCGGCGTCGGGTTTGGATGGCATCTGCACACAAAAAAGCGCCCCGCAAAGCGGAGCGCTAGTAAATCTGACGAATCCTGCGCGTTATCTGCGCGCTTAGTAGCGACGGCGATAAGTCGTGGGCGGGGCGGGATTGGTCTCGCGCACGCGGTAAGTGATACGGGCCTTCTCCAAATCGTAGGGGCTCATCTCCATTTTCACCCGGTCACCGGTGGAGATGCGGATGAAGTTTTTGCGCAGCTTGCCGGAAATATGCGCCAGTACCACGTGGCCGTTTGACAACTGCACCTTGAACATTGTGCCCGGAAGCACGGTTACGATCTTGCCTTCGACTTCGATCGATTTGCCGTCGGAAATTTCAGACATACAGAATGGCGCGGAGGCCCGGGACGAGGATTGGAGTCATACTTGGTGGTTTCGTAAAGTTCACTTGTAAGCCGCAACCAGCCCCCCCTAGTCAAGGGCTTTCCCCCCGCGCGAACCTCCGAGCACGTTTTTTACACTCATGGTCCAGTCCAATCCCACGCCCCCTGCGTGCCCTTTCCCCAAACTTTTTCCCTCCCAACTGGTGCGGGACGATGCCTTCTACATGGCCATGGCCTACAACCAAGCCATCGAGGCCTGGCGGCAGGACGAAGTGCCCATCGGCTGCGTGATCGAGCGCGGCGGCGAGATCATCGCCCTGGCCCATAACACCGTGGAAGCGGCCCACGATCCCACCGCCCACGCCGAGATGCTGGCCATCACCCAAGCCGCCACCGCGATCGGCGACTGGCGTTTGGAAAACTGCACCCTCTACGTCACCAAAGAGCCGTGCCCGATGTGCAGCGGAGCCACCCTGATGGCTCGCCTAAAACGCGTCTGCTACGCCGTTCCCGACCCCAAAATGGGCTGCCTCGGCGGCGCGACCAACCTCAACGATCTGGCACGGGTAAACCACCATCTCGAACTCACCGCCGGAGGCGTGCTGGAGGCCGAGTGCAAAGAACTCCTTCAGGCCTTTTTCCGCCTCAAACGCGCCGCATCCGATACGCCCACCGTCCCATAAAACCACGCCCCTCTCCCATTCCGAATTTCCGCTTTTCCGCGTTTCCGACTTTCCGCCTTTTTCCGCCCCATGTCCGCCGACACCACGCCTGACCCGACCCGCCGCATCCTCGGCGTGAAGTTCTTCGTCGGATCGCTCGAAACGGCCACCAACCGCGCGCTGGCGGGCGGCCTGGTCGTCGCCCCCTCCGGGCCGGGAATGGCGGCGGACTTGGTCCATTCCCCCGCCTACCGCGCCGCTCTAACCACCGCAAATCTGGTGATCACCGACTCCAGTTGGATGGTGCTGCTGTGGCGCTTGTGCACCGGCGAAAAACTGCCCCGCCACTCGGGCCTGGCTTTGATGCGCTCCGTGTTAATCCGCCCCGAACTCAAAAAACCCGGCGCGGTTTTCTGGGTCATGCCCTCCGCCACCGAGCGAGACTGCAACCTCGCCTGGCTGCGCGCCCAAGGCTTTCCCGTGAGCGAGGCCGACACCTACCTCGCGCCCCTTTACCCAGCCACCGGTCCGCTCTCCGACCCGGAACTGCTGGTGATTTTGCAACAACGTCGCCCGTCAGTCGTCATGCTCGCCATCGGCGGCGGCGTGCAAGAACGCCTCGGCCACAGGCTACGCGAGCAGCTCGACTACCGCCCGTCCATCCTCTGTCTCGGCGCGGCCATCGCGTTTCTTACCGGTGCCCAGACCGCCATTCCCCTCTGGGCGGATCGGTTCTACCTCGGCTGGTTTCTCCGACTCGTGCGAACCCCTCGCAGCTTCGCTCCGCGCCTCTGGAAAGCCCTCCGTCTCGCCCCCCTGCTCCGCCGTTACCGGGATGCGTTACCCGAACTAACCACTCCCTGACACGATCTAATCCATGCCCGATCTCGCCAACCTCGACTGGTCCGCCCTTGAGCGCCTGCGCGCCACCTTCCTCGCCCGCGACGCTGCGGCCAACGGCCCGTATTGGCAAACCCCTACCGCGCTCGCCGCCTACGATGCCACCTACGCCGAACGGATCGGCTGGAAGTGGGACGCCCTGCTCCGCGAGCTTCGCCTCCGCCACTGGTCGCCACCCGCCGGGACGACCCTGCTCGATTTCGGCTGTGGTTCCGGCGTGGCCGGACGCCGTGTGCTGGCCGCCTTTGGCCCCGGGCATTTCACCTCGCTCACCCTCGCCGACCATAGCCCGGAAGCCGTCGCGTTCGCCGCCGAACGCGCCCGCGCCACCTTCCCCGGCCTAAGCATCACCACGCCAACGAACCTCGATCCCGCGAGCTTCGATGCCAGCCGCACGACCCTCGTGATCAGCCACGTTTTAAACGAGCTAAGCCCCGCCGCGCGCGACACCCTCCTCGCCCTCGCCGCCCGCGCCGCCTGCGTGCTGTGGGTCGAGCCCGGCACGCATGCCGATAGCCGCGCCCTCGCCACCGTGCGTGATCAGTTACGCGACGGGCACCGCATCATCGCGCCCTGCACCCACCGGGAAAACTGCCCGCTCTTCCTCGAAGCCAACGCCCGCGATTGGTGCCATTTTTTCGCCGAGCCGCCGCCCGGCGTGCAAAACGACCCCGACTGGGTGCGTTTCGCCCAGCGCTCCGGAGTCGATCTACGCAGTCAGGCCTACAGCTGCCTCGTGCTCGAACGCGCCCCCGACGCCGCCCCCGCGCCAGCGACGTCCGCCCCCGCAGCCGCCCCGCGCCTCGCCCGCGTGCTGGGCCGTCCCGAAGTTTTTAAACCCTACGCCCGCCTGCTAGCGTGTGAAGCCGATGGCCTCCACTTCCTCGAACTCGCCAAACGCACCGACCCCGCGCTGGTCAAACGCCTCGACCGCTCCCCGCCCGTGCCCCTCTACGCGCTGGTGCACGACGGCAAGCGCCTGATCTCCGCCACGCCGATGGTGGAAGGCGACGCGTAAACCCTGCCTGCCAGTTCCGACGGATGGTCCGGGGGGAGCACGCGTCTCGCGGGCCGACTTCGGCGTCCCGCCGAAGTTTTCCGATCTCCGGTAAAAGTCCGTCCACTCCGAATCGTCCGCACGCCTGTGTCGGTAAGGTAACATTCCATCATCCGACCGGCCACGCACCACTCCGCCCCTTGACCCCGCTCCGCCGCCCCAAAAACCTCCCTGCCTAACCAGCCGGCCCTTCTAAATTCTCACCCATCAACTCCTATGCCCGATCAAGATATTTCCAACGAGTTATACCAACGCGTCCAAAACGAAGTGCTCGATGGTCTCGATGAAGAGATGGAGATGGAACTCGTCGAAGCGGAACTTGACGCCGCCGGCGGACGCCCCGGCACCGCGGAAAGCCGCACCGCCCGCCAAGTCTATTTCAAAGAGCTGTTCCGCATGCAGACCGAGCTCGTAAAACTCCAGGAGTGGATCGTGGCGCACAAAAAGAAGGTCGTCATCCTTTTCGAAGGCCGCGACGCGGCCGGCAAAGGCGGCGTCATCAAACGCATCACCCAGCGACTCAACCCCCGTGTCTGCCGCGTCGCCGCCCTGCCCGCCCCCAACGACCGCGAGAAGACCCAGTGGTATTTCCAACGTTACGTCGCCCACCTGCCCGCCGCCGGCGAAATGGTTCTCTTTGACCGCAGCTGGTATAACCGCTCCGGCGTCGAACGCGTCATGGGTTTCTGCACCGACTCCGAGCTCGAAGAGTATTTCCGCACGGTCCCCGAGTTTGAACGCATGTTGATGCGCTCCGGCATCACCCTGATCAAATACTGGTTCTCTATCAGTGACGAAGAGCAGGAGTTCCGCTTCAACAGCCGCATCCACGACCCACTAAAACAGTGGAAACTCAGTCCGATGGACCTCGAATCCCGCCGCCGCTGGGAGGCCTACACCAAAGCCAAAGAAGAGATGTTTGACCGCACCCACAACGCCGATGCGCCCTGGTGGGTCGTCCCCGCGATCGACAAGAAAAAGGCCCGCCTCAACTGCCTCCACCACCTGCTCTCGCAGTTCCCCTACGAAGAGATCCAAAAACCGGAAATCATTCTCCCTGAGCGTGTCCGTGACCAAGCCTACCGCCGCAACCCCGTGCGCCCCGAGATGGTCGTGCCCCAGCAATACTAGAGCATTTAACCGAAAAATCCGGAATCGGAACCGGAGTCGGTATGCGAGTGAAGCTACCCCTTTTTCAGCTTTGCGATTAACCGCGCATAGACGTCGTGGTCGCCTATCCAGAACCATACGTAACCATCGCCCTCTTCGGTGGCCAGGCTGCGGTAGCCAAGCGTCACGCGGGCGGACCAGATTTTACCGACTTTTTTAAACTGTAGCGAGGGGTGGCTTGGGTTGGCCTTGAGCAAAGCGAACTGTTTATCGGCGGCTTCGCGAATTTCGGGCGAGAGGGAGTTATACAGTGCCCAAAAGCGGCTGGTCGCGCGATGCATCACAAGGGCGTGGCTCGGCCTTGGCGGGCCTCGGCGATGGCTTCGTTAACCAAGTCGTCAAGCAAACCGCTCTTGGCGTCGCGCTCGATGTCGTAGTCGAACAACCATTCCTTGAGTTCGGCCAATTCAGCAGCCGACAAATGCTGAATAGCTGCTTCGATTTCTTGAACAGTGCTCATACAAAAAAGCTGAGGAGAGCAGAGCGATTTCTCAAGTCAGGTCTTATAAGCCAAAACCATGCATTCGGCGGTGGAGTCGAGGGAACAGTCTCATTCGATAATTAATTCACTAATATTCAATAATTTCCGACCTACGCATTCATTCGCAGAATCGGCAGTCTCCATCTCCGAATTTAGACTAAAAAAACACGACTTTTCTGCGCCTTTGCGCGGCGTTAAAAACCGGAATACCGGGGGGGCACTGGCCTCAAGTCAGCACCCGTTCGTGGGTCACCCCGCCCGCCGCGAGCAAACTCAACGCCCCCGCCAGCGGCGCGAGGTTTCCTGCCGCTACCGCTTGCTCCGTTTCCAAACGCAGGGTCCGCACCGCTTCGGTGCCGTAAAAATCCGCGCGCAAGCGTTCCTCGATCAGCGCGTGCATCCACGCCACCGCCTGCTCGCGCCGCCGCCGCGCCGTCGCGCCAGTCTGCTCGCCGGTGGCGAAATACGCCTGCAAACTCGTCCACACGTCGGCCACCCCCGCACCGGTGCGCGCCGAGGCGGTTTGCACGGTGGTTTTCCAGCCTTCCGTCGCCGGCCGCAGGTAGTGCAAGACCCGCCGCATCTCGGCCAGCGCCGCCGTGCAGCGGGGAATGTTATCCCCGTCGGCTTTGTTGATGACCATCAAATCGGCCATCTCGATCACGCCCTTTTTGATGCCCTGCATCTCATCGCCCGCCCCGGCGATGGAGAGCACCACAAAAGCGTCAACCATGGCGCGCACCGCGACTTCGTTTTGCCCCACGCCGACCGTCTCGACGATCACCACATCGTAGCCCGCCGCTTCGCAGACCAGAATGGCTTCACGAGTCTTGCGCGTTACGCCGCCCAGCGAGCCGCCCGAAGGCGAGGGCCGGATAAACGCGCGCGGATCGCGCCCGAGTAATTCCATGCGCACCTTGTCGCCCAAAATGCTGCCGCCCGTCACCGCGCTCGAAGGGTCGATCGCCAGCACCGCCAGCTTGTGCCCCTGCCCGACCAGATGCAGGCCAAAGGCCTCGATAAACGTGCTTTTGCCCGCACCGGGGATACCGGTCAGCCCGATGCGCCGCGCCTGCCCGGTATGAGGCAACAACGCCGCCAAAACCTCCTGCGCCTGGCGGCGATGGGCGGGCGCGTTGCTCTCCACCAAAGTGATTGCCCGGCCCAACACGCCCGGATCACACGCCAGCACACCCTTCACGTAATCTTCGGTGGACAAGGTGGCGCGACGGCGCGGCGGCGGCGTGGCGTTGCTCGCACCGGAGGGGCGCACGCCCTGCATGACCCACGTGGTGAACGTCGGCCCGCAATCGTCCGGAACCCAATCAGGGCGGGGCTGAGGACAACCATCATGAAGCGGCAAAGGTTTAGAAGGCATGGGCGATGAGTGTTTAAAAATGAAAGAACCCGGATTCACGGCTCCGGGCGTGCCGATGGGTTTGGCCACAAAAAAGCACCGGTCAACCGACCGGTGCTTTCGCAATCGTAAACGCTTAAACCGCAGGCTCGCTGACGCGCTCCAGGAGCAGCTCCAGCGTGCGCAGCGAGGACTTGGTGATCACCGTGCCGGGGCCGAAGATCGCGCTCGCGCCGTTGGCCAGCAGGAAGTCGTAGTCCTGCGCCGGGATGACACCGCCGCAGACCAGCATGATGTCCTCACGGCCGAGAGCCTTGAGGGCGTCGCGCAGGGCGGGCAGCAGCGTCTTGTGACCGGCGGCGAGCGAGCTCATGGCCACGCAGTGCACGTCGTTTTCAACCGCCTGACGGGCAGCTTCCTCGGGGGTCTGGAAGAGAGGCCCTATGTCGATGTCGAAGCCCAGATCGGCCATGGCGGTGGCGACCACCTTGGCGCCACGATCGTGCCCGTCCTGACCGAGCTTGGCGATGAGCAGACGTGGACGACGGCCCTCGATGCCCTCGAACTTGGTGACGAGCTCCTTGATGCGATCGACCGTCTTGTCGGAGCCGAATTCCTGGCGATAAACGCCGCTGATAGAGCGGATCTGCGCCTGATAACGGCCGTAAACGACTTCCAGCGCATCGCTGATTTCGCCCAGCGTGGCGCGGGCCTGCGCGGCCGTAACGGCCAGCGCGAGCAAGTTGCCTTCGCCACCCTTGGCGCAGGCGGTGAGCGCGGCCAGCGCGGCCTTGACCGCCGGCTCGTTGCGCGCGGCGCGGAGCTCGGCCAGACGCTTGATCTGCGCGATGCGCACGGCGGTATTGTCCACCTCCAAGATGTCGAGCGGGGCCTCTTGCTTGAGGCGGTGTTTGTTCAGGCCAACGATGGTCTCGCGGCCGTTGTCGATGCGGGCCTGGCGGCGGGCGGCGGCCTCCTCGATGCGGAGCTTGGGAATACCGGCCTCGATGGCCTTGGTCATGCCGCCCATTTTCTCGACTTCGTCGAGGTGGGCGCGGGCCTTTTTGATCAACTCGTTGGTCAAGTATTCGACGTAATAGCTGCCGCCGAACGGATCGACCACCGAGCAGATGCCCGTCTCCTGCTGGAGGTGGAGCTGGGTGTTGCGGGCGATGCGGGCCGAGAACTCGGTGGGAAGCGCGATAGCTTCGTCGAGCGCGTTGGTATGCAGAGATTGGGTGTGGCCGCAGGCGGCGGCTAGCGCCTCCATGCAGGTGCGGGCGACGTTGTTAAACGGATCCTGCTCGGTGAGCGACCAG
>JAIXRU010000332.1 GCA_027485045.1 Opitutaceae bacterium
CGTCGCCAGACAAGGGCGATGTAACCGGGGCTTTTGGGTCTGCTTGGTAAGTCTCCATCCCAAGCCTATGTCCGCTATTGCATGTAAAGTACAGTAAAAGAATGCCTTAACGGCATTGCCCTTAAGCCGCATCCTCGCCCCTCTCTTTCGAGGGCATTTCCACCGCTTTCCCGTTCCCTGTTTTACCCTACCTATGATCAAACCCCTGCTCGCTCTTCTCTCGCTTGGTTTCTCCACTTTGGTCGCGCAACCCGCGCCCGCGCCCGCTCCCGCGCCTGCTTCCGCTGCTGACCGCACGCAATGGTTTCGCGAGGCTCGCTTCGGCATGTTTATCCATTGGGGCGTTTACGCCGTGCCGGCCGGCGAGTGGCAGGGCAAGCCGGTTGGCGGCATCGGCGAATGGATTATGCGCAACGGCAAGATCCCCGTCGCCGACTATCGCGCCTTTGCCAAGGATTTCACCGCCGCCAACTATGATCCGCAGGCTTGGGCCCGCCTGGCCCACACCGCCGGCATGCGCTACGTCGTCATCACCGGCAAACATCACGACGGCTTTGCGCTCTACGACTCCGCCGTCACCGAATGGGATTCCATCAACGCCTCCGGGGCCGGTCGGGATTTGCTCGCGCCTCTGGCCAAAGCCGTGCGCGCAGAGGGGCTGAAGTTCGGTATCTATTACTCCCAGGCGCAGGACTGGACGCATCCCGGAGGGGCCAACGGCAACTGGGATCCCGCGCAAAAAGGCGATTACGATCGATACCTCCAGAATATCGCGCTGCCTCAGGTTCGCGAAATCATCGACCGCTTCGACCCCGCCATCATCTGGTGGGATACGCCGGTTAACATGACCAAGGAGCGCGCCAAGCCCTTTGGCGATTTCCTGGCCCAACATCCCGCCATCATCACCAACAATCGGCTCGGCGGCGGCTACAGCGGCGACAGCGAAACCCCCGGGCAGCACATCCCGCCGCGTGGCTACCCCGGCGAGCTCTTCGAGGTCTGTATGACCATGAACGATACGTGGGGTTTTAAGAAAAATGACCTCAATTGGAAAAGCGTGCGCCAGATCCTGCGCAACCTCTCCGACATCTCCAGCAAGGGCGGGAACTTCCTGCTCAATGTCGGCCCCACCGCCGATGGACGCATCCCCGACGCCAGCATCGAACGCCTCGAAGCCGTGGGCCGCTGGATGAAGGTGAACTCCGAGGCCATCTACGCCACCGAGGCCGGTCCCTTCCCCCGACGCTTAGCCTGGGGACGCGTCACCCAGAAAAGCACGCCTTCCGGAGCGACCACCTTGTTTCTCCACGTTTGGGATTGGCCGGCCGACGGACGGGTAATCCTGCCCACCGTCACCCAAAAACCCACCGGCGGGCGCGTGTTGGCCAACGGCGCCACGGTTCAGTCCGAACTGACCGCCGATGGTCTTGCGGTGCAATTACCCGGTTCGGCAACCGATGCCGACGTCTCGGTGGTGCGCCTCGATTTCGCCCAGCCAGTGCGCGTTACACAGGAACCGTTCAATACCCCAGCGCCCGACGGCCGGGTGACATTCTCGGCGCAAGACGCCGACGCCAACGGGCACTACGACGGCAATATCCAGCTACGCGACACCGGTCCCGACGCTTACCTGACGGATTGGAAAAACCCGCGCTGGAACCTCGAATACCTGCTGAAAACGCCCGCCGCCGCCAATTGGACCGTGACGGCTGAGGTGGCCGCCCCTCAAGCCACCGAAGCCTTGCTCACTGTTGGCAAAACCGAAGTCCCCGTCTCCATCGCCCCCACTGGCTCCGGCCTGAGCTGGAAAACCGTCACGCTCGGCGTGATTCCGCTGCCGGCGGGCGAGACCAAGTTTGGTTTGAAGGGCGCCGCCACTGGTTGGAAGGGCCTCAGCATCCGGCACGTCTGGCTCACTCCCGCACCTTAACCCGTCCAGCGCTGCCGGCTAAATTTCGCCCCGCCGCAAACCGGCGGGGCTTTTTGTTTGCGCGGGCGGGGCGTCGGCGGGCACACCTTGCCATTGCCCAATTCGCCATGATCGCGCCCGAAGCCTTTGAACAGATCGAAAACATCAAGAAACGCACCAGTCACCTCTGGAAGTTTCTCGATGCCGAGCAGAAGCTGCGCGAGATCGACGCGCTCGAAGCCCAGATGGGGGCGAACGGATTTTGGGACAACAACGAGCGTGCCCAGCGCCACATCGGAAAGGTCAATGGGCTCAAGCGCGCCGTCCTGCCGGTAGCCGCCTTCCGTAAGCGTATCGACGATCTCGATGCGATGAAAGAGCTCATCGAGGCAGGCTCACCCGATGAGCAGGCCGAGTTCGGGGCCGAGCTAAGCAATCAGGCGACCGGCATGCTCACCGAGCTCGATCAGCTCGAAATCGGAGCTTTCCTCACCGGCCAGTTCGACCGCAACAACGCCATTTTCTCCATCCAGGCCGGGGCCGGCGGCACCGAGTCCAACGACTGGGCCGATATGATGTTTCGCATGTACAGCCGCTGGGCCGAGCGCCGCGGCTACACCACCGAGCTCATGGACGTGCAGCCCGGCGACACCGCCGGCATCAGCAAGGCCACCATTCTCATCAAAGGCGAAAACGCCTACGGTTACTGCAAGGCCGAGCGCGGCGTGCACCGCCTCGTGCGCATCTCGCCTTTCGACTCCAACGCCCGCCGCCACACCTCGTTTTGCGCGGTGGACGTGGTCGCCGAAGTGACCGACGAAATCAAAATGGAGATCCCCGAGGACGACGTGCGCATCGACGTTTACCGCTCCTCCGGCAAAGGCGGCCAGGGCGTGAATACCACGGACTCCGCCGTGCGCATAACCCACTTGGCCTCGGGCATCGTGGTGGTCTGCCAAAACGAACGTTCCCAGCTCAAAAACAAAGCCTCCGCGTGGAGCATTCTGAAGGCCCGCCTCTACGAGAAAAAGATGGACGAGCAGCGCGCCGAGATGGACCGCTTCTACGGTGAAAAAGGCGAAATCGGCTGGGGTGCCCAAATCCGCAGCTACGTGCTCCAGCCCTACCAAATGGTGAAAGATCTTCGCACCGGCGTGAGCACGTCCGATACCCAGGGGGTGCTTGATGGCGACCTAGACCGCTTCATCAACGCCTGGTTGCGCGCTGGCTGCCCACGGCATCGCAACAAGGATATCCAGATGGAGGAGTAAGCTGGCTGATCTAGCCGGGGTTTCCCGATTTTTGCCTCTTTATGTCTGCGATTATCCCGGTGGTGTGCGCGCTGATTGAGGCCGAGGGGCGGGTGCTGCTCGCACGTCGGCCGGAGCACAAGCATCTGGGCGGCAAGTGGGAGTTTCCCGGCGGCAAAATCGAGCCCGGCGAAGGGCCTGAAGCGGCCTTGATCCGGGAATGTGCGGAAGAGCTGGGCTGCCAGATTGAAGTGGGCGCGTCGTTGCCGCCGGTCGAGCACTGCTATCCGGAGCGCACTATATTGCTGCGCCCCTATGTGTGCCGACTGGCCCAAGGCAGCCCGGCTCCGTGCGCCAACGAGCACAGTGCTCTGGCGTGGGTGGAACCCGAGCGAATGATGGATTACGATTTGCCGGCGGCGGATGCTCCGATTGTCGCATCCTATCTGGCTTTCAGAGGTGTGAGCCGGGAGTAAGCGGCAGCCGAAGGATGGCCGGTGAACCCGGGATGAAAAAATGTGTTGAAAAGACACTTGACCGACAGGACACGGATTCTAGCGTCCGCACTCTTTCACATTTCCGGGGTGATAGCTCAGCTGGTTAGAGCGTCTGCCTGTCACGCAGAAGGTCGCGGGTTCGAGTCCCGTTCATCCCGCCAGTTTAAATCCCTCATCACTAACGAGATGAGGGATTTTTTATGCCCTCAGTCTTACAAGTCACTTGAGGCCTAAAAACCGCTAAAAACCGGCAAAAACCGCGTTTACCCCCACAATGCCCCCACAAGCAGGTGCGCGCCAAAGGTCCGTCTTTTTGAACCAATCGATTTCCCCTTCAACTGGCCTATCTCCCCTCCGGATAAGGGAACAGAAAGGGGGGATCATCTCTTTTTGGCATTTTGAATGCCTCGTGAGCCTAATCGGATTTATGTAAACGGTATCACGAGGATTCTGATTTTAATTATAATCCACCGCGCTGAGCCGTATCATCGCTCTACTTACCATTTGCGCGGACTGCTGCCAAAAAAATTACTACATCTAAAATCGGGTCCGTGTGCCACCGCCAGCAGGCACCAGCCCGCGCCGCCACGCGGCCGGCGACAGGCCGTAGCGGGACTTGAACGCGGCCGAGAGATGGAAAGCCGAACTGAAGCCCAATTGCACCGCAACCGCGTCCAAGGTGTAAGGCGTCGAACCGATCAAACGCTGCGCCTGTTCCAGTCGCAGATTCAGCAGGTATTGTCGCGGCGCCAGTCCTGTCCGCCGGCGAAATTCCCGCCGAAATCCCGCATAGTTCACGCCCAGCTCCCGGGCCAGTTCTGGCATGGAAGAAGCCTCCCCCAGCCGCTCGGCGAGCAACCACTCGGCGCGACGCACCGCTCGCTCCAGCCGCGCTCCGTTCTGCGGCCCGCGTGCCGTGAGCAAACCCAGCACGCGTAAGCCCAACGCGGCCAACTCCGCCGGCTGGTCGCACCCCGATCTCTCCTGCAACGCAAGGTGCAGCCCCGCCACCGCCGACTTCAGGGCATCCATACGCACCGGTTTTAATACCTGGCACTCCCCCGGCAGCACGCCCGCCGCCACCAATCGCTTGATCGTCTCGCCCCCGAACTCGATCCAGTGCTCCGTCCAGCCCGATGCCGGCGTGGGCCGGTAACGGTGCCAGTGCCCGGGAGCCACCCAGATCACCTCGCCAGCGACCACCCGACGGGCCAGAGCCCCGTCCCGAGCATCGGAAAACTCGCCCTCGCCCGCCGTGATCACCACCGCTTGCCAGCCTCCCAGCACCCGCCCGTTCACCCAGGCAAATGCATGATCAGCCGGATGCCCTGCCGGTGGATAACTTTCACCGGGTTCATTAACGATACGTCCCCCTGCCCTCACCACCACCCCCCACGCCTCCGCCTCGCTGGTGATTGCAAGATAACGGGCGAATTCTTGGATGACTTTAGACATGCGCAAAAACTGTATGTTGTGATCAACGCACACATTCAGCCCGGGCCGCAATTCCAGTATGCTGATCAGCTCGAACTCACTCATACATGACCACCCCAGCCCGAAAAACCCGCGCGTCCGCCTCGACCTCCTTCACCGCCGCCAGCGAAACCTTTGCCGCGCTTGGCGTAAGCGTCGAACATGCGCTCACCACCCTCGCCGCCACCCCGATCTCCGTCCACTGCTGGCAGGGCGATGATGTCGGCGGGTTTGAAAAGCCCGATTCCACGCTCTCCGGCGGAGGCATCCAGGCGACCGGCAACTATCCGGGCAAAGCTCGCACCCTCGATCAACTGCGCGGCGACCTCGAACTGGTTTTCAAGCTCCTCCCGGGCAAACACCGACTCAACCTCCACGCCATCTACGCCGACTTCGGCGGCAATCCCGTGGACCGGAATGCGATCGAGCCGAAACACTTCTCCTCCTGGCTCGACTGGGCGGTCGCCACCGGACTCCACGGCCTCGACTTCAACCCATCCAACTTCTCCCACCCCCTCGCCGCCGAGGGCACGCTTTCGCACCCCGACAAAAAAATCCGCGAATTCTGGATCGAGCACTGCGTCGCGTCCCGCCGCATCGGCTCGTGGTTTGGCAAAAAACTCGGCACCCGCACCGTGACCAATGTCTGGATACCGGATGGCTCGAAAGACACCCCGTTTGATCGCGCCGCGCCGCGCGCACGTCTGGCCGAGTCCCTAGACCGCGTATTCGCGGAAAAACTTTCGCCCAAACACCATCTCGATGCCGTGGAATCCAAGCTCTTCGGCATCGGCGCCGAATCCTACACGGTGGGTTCGCACGAGTTCTACCTCGGTTACGCGCTCAAGCGCGGCAATGTCGCCTACTGCCTGGATGCCGGCCATTTCCATCCGACGGAGTCGCTTGCCGACAAGATCTCCTCGGTCCTGCAATTCACCCCCGCCCTGCTCCTTCACGTGAGCCGCGGCGTGCGCTGGGACAGCGATCACGTCGTCACCGCCGATGATCCCACCCGAGCGATTTTCGAGGAATTGGTGCGCGGCGATTATCTGGGCCAGACCGCCATCGGGCTCGACTACTTCGACGCCTCGATCAACCGCATCGCCGCCTGGGTGATCGGCACGCGCGCCGCGCAGAAATCCCTGCTCGCCGCGCTCCTCGAACCGGCGTCCAAACTGCGCGCCGCCGAGGCCGCCGGAGACCACGCCCTGCGTCTCGCGCTATTTGAGGAGTCTCGCGCCCTCCCGCTCGGTGCGGTGTGGGACGAGTTTTGCCGCCGTCATGACACCCCGGCCGGTCTTGGATTCATGGACGAAATCAAAAACTACGAGACGAGAGTGCTCGCGAAACGCTGACTTCCTGCGCGCGTCACCGCTCAATGGTGACGCGCGTCCCGCCGTTGAGGTACGCGGCCCGCGCAAACAGCCTGATTGCGCCAAAAAAGACATCACGGGACGTCGTGAAGAGTAGCTTTCCCCGAACATAAGCTCCTTTTATGCGCAAAGATTCGATCTACTAAAAAACTTTCAAGATTCGTCAAGTGAGGTCGGCGGGATTTTGGCGGGCGAGCTTGTGGTCCTTGGGGTCGAGGAGCACGCCCTGGGTGCCCGCTGGAATTGGGGCGCGACCGTTTTTGTAGAAGGCGCGTAACTTTATTTTGGGGTGGAGGCTTGGGCGTCGTATTTACGAAAATGGTCAAGCAGGGTGGCGCGGCTGATGCCGATTTCGGCGGCGAGGGCGGTGTGGGTAAGTTTCGGGTTGGAGCGTTTACGTTGCCAGGCGTGGTAACAGGCTTGCAGGGCTTGCGGGGAAATCTGAGGGCCGCAGCCCACGGGTTTGCGTTTCCATTCCTCGCCGGGATGAGCGCGGGCGAAACGAACGGCTTGGAACAGGAGGGTGACACTCAGGCCGTGTTTTTTGGCGTAACCGACTAAGCTGTTACTCAGTAGTGTTCGGCAGCGCACCTGCTAATCGATAGGCGACGGGCACGTGTCGCAAATTGATGCGCCAAAAGCATAAATTCAAGAGATGGAAGCTGCCCATCGTCGGAAAATGGGCAGGC
>JAIXRU010000307.1 GCA_027485045.1 Opitutaceae bacterium
GGCACCGCCAGCCTCACCGGCGTCACCGACGTCACCCTGACCGGCACCCTCGAAGTCATCGTCAGCACCTTTGCCACCGACCTGACCCTCGAAGTCGGCGTCGGCACCTCCGTCGTTACTCTCACCGCCACCGCCGGCGTCACCCTCGCCCGTGGCACCGCCACCCTCGATATCGCAGGCTTCGTCGCCGCCTCCGGCAGCTTCACCGCCACCAAGACCGGCTCCACCCTTTCCCTGACCGCCACCGCCCTGACCGCCTTCCTCGGCACCGGCTTTAACACCGCGTCGGAAAAGGGCGTCAAACTCACCGCTGGCAGCCTCGCCCTCAGCCTCGACCTTACCACTTCCGAATACGCCCTCGCCGCTCGCGGCACTGCCGCCGTGGTTGGCTTCTCCGCCTTGAGCCTCTCCGGCACCCTCGCCGTCCAGCGCAACACCTTCGCCACCGCCCAGACCCTCAGTCTCGCCGGAGTCTCCACCACCTTGGCTATCGGGGCCCGCAACGTTTCCGGCACCGGCTTGGTCCTTAGCCTGACCAACCTGATCGACCTGACCGGCAACCTCGCCTTCGACCTCTCCACCTCCGACGTCATCGCCGTCGGCACCGGGCTCTCCGCCAGCCTCACCCTCGGCGGCTTCACCGCCGGCTTCTCCAACGGTGGCTTCGCCCTCCGCCTCAAGGCCGACGGCACCCTTGCCCTCAACGCCACCGCCTCCACCTTGGTCCTTACCGGCGGCGGCTTCGCCTCCGCTACCGCCGCCTCCATGTCGGTCGCCTACAACACCACTGGCGCCTCAATTAATACGCCTATCATCGTCGGAGGCATCAGCCGCACACTCAACGTCGCTTCCGGCACCTCCGGCTCACCTTACTTCGCCTTCGCTGCCAACGGCGTCACCGCCCAACTCGCCGGCCTGATCAGCATCACCGCCGACCTCACCTTTACCCGCGCCACTTCCGCGGACGGCGATGCAATCATCCGCGTCGGCGTGGCCAACTTCGGTGCCACCCTTGGCAACGGCGTCGGCGTCGGTTCCGTCAACTTCCTCACCATTTCCAACGGCTCCGGTGCCTTCCTCATCACCCCCACCGGCATCGCCGCGAGCGTCACCGTCACCGCCGCCTTGGCCAACGTCCCCGGCGTCACCATGGCGAACTCCACCTTCACCCTGGAGTTTAACACCTCACCCACCGCCGTCCAGGAATCCGTTACGGTCAACAGTGTTACGACCACCCTCGACCTGCCAGCCGGCACCTTCATCCGCGTCACCGCCAACCCCATCACCGTTACCGTCGCAGGGATAGCGATGTCCGGTCGCGTCGCCTTCGAACAGACAACCAGCAACGCCGGCGCCATCGTCACCCTGATCTCCTTCAAGGACGTCACCGCCTCCATCGGTGGCTCCGTCGCAGGTACCGGCGGCTCCACCGTCGCCGTCACCGCCGGACGCGGCGTCTTCTTGCTCACCTCCGCTGGCGTCGCCGGCACCCTGGCATTCACCGCCAATGCCGATTTTGGCCTCTTCACTACCGGGGCTGAGGTCGTGCTGGAGCTCAACAACACCAACGCTGCCGTCGCCGTTACCGGCACCTTCGGCTCCCTGAACTTGGGCGCGGGTCCCTTCACCCAACTCGCCGTCAACAACCTCAGCGTCAAACTTCCCGGCGTTTCCCTCTCCGGCGACTTCAGCTTCAAGTCCACCACCATAGACGGCGTCGTCACCCAGGTCATCGTGGGTAACAACGTCCGCGTCTTCGTTGGTAACAACCTCGAAACCATCGGCCTCGAACTCACCGGCGGCACCGCCGTCTTCATTCGGACCCCAGCGACCACCGTGGAGGTCGGCTTCGTAACTGGTCGCGTTCGTCTGATCGGCGTCCCCGGCCTCTCCATCGACGCCACCATGACTGTGCGTCTCAACGAAAGCACCTCCGCCTACGACGAGACCTTCACCCTCGACGGCGAGACCGTCACCCTAACCTTTGCCGCCGACGAGATTTTTGCCTCCAGCGCCCCCTTCCTTCAGGTTACCGCTACCGACGTCGCCATCGTAGTCGGAACTAATGCCGCCGTCACCGGTGACTACACCTTCACCAAGACCGCCACCCAACTCACTGCCGCCGGGACTAACATTACCGCCTTCCTCGGCTCCGGCTACGGCACCGACACCGCCGTCGGCGTCGCCCTCACCGAAGGTGTCTTCGCCTTCCGCACCGATCTGACCGGTGGCGACGCGGGCAAAGCCGTCATCGGCGCGCGTGGCACTATCGACATTGTCGGCGTCCCCGGAGTCACCGGCATCGGCACTGTCACCTTCATTCACAACACCTACACCAACGATCAGACCTTCTCCGCTGGTCTGCTTGCTATCGGTGCAGTCACCGCCACCGCTTCCTCTACCTATCTCACTGGCGCAGTTCAGCTTAACTTGGCCGGCTTCGTGGTCGTTTCCGGCACCTTCACCTTTACCAAGACCGCCACCGAGCTCTCCGCCAGCGCCACCGGTATCACCCTGTTTGCCGGTTCCGACTTCGGCGGCGCTTCTGAAGCAGGTATCAAGATCAC
>JAIXRU010000163.1 GCA_027485045.1 Opitutaceae bacterium
CGGGAGTGGCTGGAAGCGGCGGGCGTGCGGGGGTGGCGGCAGGAGACGACGCGCGGGGCGGCGGGCTGGGCGGAGTTTTTGCAACGCTGCGCGGAGGAACGCCTGAGCGGTGTTTACCTCGAAGGCGGGGCGGAGTTGCTGGCGGATGCGCGTGCCGCCGGGGTGCTGGATTACGGGTTTTGGTATCAAAGCCCGCAGCTTGGCGGGGAGGGGTGGGGCGGGGCGGCTCCGTGGGGCGAATGGGCGGAGAGCACGACGGAAACCTTCGGGGCGGACACGCTGCGGCGGGGGCCGCTTAAAATTTAGAAACGACTTTCAAAAACCATGAGCATCGCCCAAATCACGCGCATTTATCTGGCCTCCGGAAACGCCCACAAGGTGGCCGAGATGGGGGCCTTGGCGACCCGTGACGGACTGGGGGTGGAAATCGTGTCGGCCAAGGTGCTGGGCGGCATGCCGGCGGTGGAGGAGGATACGGGTACGTTTTTGGGCAACGCGCGGAAGAAGGCGCTGGCGCTGTGGGCAATCGCGCCTGCGGGCAGCGTGGTGCTGGCGGATGATAGCGGAGTGTGTGTCGATCACCTGGACGGAGGGCCGGGGGTGGAGAGCGCGTATTTCGCCGGGCCGCAGGGGGACGCGGCGGCGAATCTGAAAAAACTCGTGGAAGTGATGCGCGGCGTGCCGGGGGACCGGAGGGGAGCGAAATTTTATTGTTTGCTGCTCCTTATCGACGAAGCGGGCGGGGAACACGTTTTTGACGGAGCGTGCGTCGGGACTCTGCTGGACGAGCCGCGCGGCGGGGCGGGTTTTGGCTACGATCCGGTCTTTGTGCCGGAGGGTTACGCGCAGAGCTATGCCGAGCTCGGGGACGAGGTGAAGGCCCGCCTGAGCCACCGTGCGAAGGCCTGGGCGGCGCTGAGTGCGTGGTGGCGGGGAAGGAACGCGGCGGGCGCGATTACTTAAACGCGGCCCAGACGCGTTGCACGTCGTCGTTGTCTTCGAGGGCGTGAAGGAACTCGCCGACCTCGGCGCGTTCGGTGTCGCTCAGCTCGGGGTAGGATTTGGCAAGGTAGCCCATCTCCGACGTGATCACGGTCCAGCCGTTGGCTTTGAGCCATTCGGAGACCGAGTGGATGGCGGTGCGCTCGCAGAGGAAACGGGCGCCGGATGCGCCCTCCTCGGGTACGTCGTCGTTTTCGGCGTGGGTGAGCGGAGCGAAATCGTTGGCCCCGGCCTCGATCGCGGCGGCCTCGAGATCGGGGGCGGCGGCGGCGGTGGGGGCCTCGACGATTCCGAGGTGGTCGAAGAGGAACTTGTTGGAGCCGGTGGTGCCCAAAATGCCTTTTTTAAAGAGCACGCGCATCTCGGGGGCGAGGCGCTGGACGTTGTCGGTGTAACATTCCACGACTACGGGGATCTTGTGCGGGGCGTAGCCCTCGAAGGTGACTGCGGCGAGGTCGATTTTTTCCCCGCCGGTGCCGGCGCCCTTGTGGATGGCGCGCTCGATGACGTCGCGGGTGACGGAGGCTTTTTTGCCCTTTTCGACGGCGGCGAAGAGCCGGGCGTTGGCGGTGAGGTCACCGCCGCCGAGTTTGGCGGCGACGGTGATTTCTTTAACCAGTTTGCCGACGAGCTGACCCTTGCGGTTGTTAACGACGGCGCGTTTCGCGTGAAGCCATTGGCGTCCCATAACGGAGCGGGGGATAGATTGGTTTACGAGACGTAGCGCTCGAGGCCGGTGATGGTGTAGGCTTCTTCGGCGGAGCCAATCTTTACCTTGACGGTATCACCGACCTTTTTGCCGAGGAGAACCTGGCCGAGCGGGGTTTTGTAGGAGATGACGTTCTGGTCGGGCACGCTGTCCCAGGCGCCTAGCACGGTGTAGCGGGCGGTTTTGCTGTTGGAGCCGATTTTGGTAATAACCACGCTGCCGACGCCGACGACCTCGTTGTTGCCTTCCTTGAAATCGGTGATGCGGGCGCGGCTGAGGTCTTTCTCCAAGGTGCCCTTTTGGGCCATGAGGACCTGCTGGTCTTGCTTGGCCATCTTGTATTCGGAGTTTTCCTTGAGGTCGCCGTGTTCGCGGGCGGTGGCGATGGCTTTGGAGTTGTCCGGGATTTTCTTGGAGATGATGGTCTCGAGCTCCTCGCGTTTGCGTTCGTAGCTGTCGCGGGAGACGAGGAGTTGCTCCTCCTTGGTCTCGTTTTCGCCGGTGAGGACGGTGGAGATGGAGGGGTAGAGCTTGATGAAGCGGGCGAGCAGGGACTTCTTGGTGAGGTCTTCGAAGCCCTGGTTGAGAAGGAGGGAGTGGGCGAGGTCGCGGGCGGTCTCGGCGGAGGCGGTGGCGAGCAAGTCACCGATGAGTTCGGCGTCTTCGGAGAGGGCGTCGCCGAGGGGGATGCGTCGGCTGGAGGCGGCCTGGAGGGCCTCGTAGTCGATGGCGTAGAAAATGGCGGAGAAGAGGCGCGGGGAGACGAGGTCGCCGAGGAGCTTGGCGAACTTCTTGGAATTACGGTTCTTAACGATCCAGTGGAGGACGGGGGCGCGCAGGTTTTGCTCGGCCATCCAGCGGCGGAAGGTGGCGGCGAGCTCTTCGCTGTGGTCGTTGTCGATCAGGAAGTTAATGCATTCGGTGGTGAACTTGCCTTGGGAGACCTTGAGCAGGCTGATGACGATGTCGCGGTATTCGAGGGGATGGGCCTCTTTGATGAGTTCGAGGAATTCGCCCTGGAAACCGACGGGCAGTTTTTCGACAATGGCGGGGAGATCGCGTACCGTGGCTACCAGAGATACTTGGGAAGGCTCGAAAGTGCTGGAGTCGACGCCGGCGAGTTTGGCGAGGCGATCACGGATGGAGGCGGCGTGGAGGCGCTCGGCGGTGTCGAACTGGTTGGAGGTTTTGATGGCCTCGGCGACGCCGGCGAGGATGGCGGGCAAGTCGGCTTTGATGTCCTGTTTGCCGGCGGTGTCGATCAGCTCGTGGGCGAGTTTTACGCGGAGACGGGCGGAGCGGGTGCCGTTGAATTTCGCGGTGATTTCATCCTCGGTGGAGATGGGGGTTTCGCGGATGAAGTAGCATTCGGTCTTTTTGGCGGGGACGGCGATGCGGGGGTCCTTGGCGAGGGCTTTCTTGGCGGTGGACCACCACTTTTTGAATTTTTCTTCGCCGAGAACCTGGGCGAGGACGATCTCGATCTCGATTTGGGTGGCGGCGTTGTTGGGGTAGGCGGCCAGGGCTTCGATGATGAGTTGGGCCGGATCGTTGGCGATCAGTTTGGCGATGGTGGCGGCCTCAGTCTCGCGGCGGACGAGCAAGTGGTTGGCGGGGAGGACATCAAGGGTGGTGACGCAGAAAGCCGGGTCCATGGAGTGGCCGGGCTTGGCTTTGAAATCGATGATGAGTTTCTGGGCGGCATCGTCGTAGGACTTGATCTGTCCGAAACCCCAGCTCTTGTGAACGCAGTAGGTGCCGGGCTCCATGGCCTCCAGCTTGGCTTTGGCCGTCTTGAGGGACGGGTTTTTTGCGACGAGCGTGGAGATGGTTTCGGAATTCATGTCAGAAAGGTTACAGGAGAGGGTCGGACAGCAAAACGGGTTAAGGGGCATGCTGTCAATGTCGGTGGCGGTGCTGTTTCTTAGTTGCATCGGCGGCGGGGGGTGGTGGGGTTCCGCTCCTCATTAACCAACCCGTAGAACCTTTCCTTCCGATGACTTCCGACCTTACTGCTGTTTCCGCGCTTAATTCTCCCGATGCCTGGCCGGTGGCGGCCCGCCTCTTGGTGCGATGGCTGGATGAGGAAGTGCGGGCGGATGCGTTGCTTGATACTGTTCAGTTGAGCGGCGGGGCCAGGGCGCGTTGCCAGAATCTGTTTTATGGCGCGATCAGGCATTACGGGCGGATTGAAGGCGTGGTGGCCACGTTGGTGCGCCTGCGTCCGCGCACGCGGGTGATGGCGGTGTTGTTGCTGGCCGGCTATGAGTTGATCGAAGGGGGTGGAGAAGGCCACGCGGCCAAGGTGGGGCATCATGCGGTGACGCAGACCCGTGCGCTGGCGAGCGAGTCCGAGGCGCGCCTGGTCAATGCGGTGGTGCGGAAGCTGGCCGAGGCGCTGGCCCGCCAGACGGTGCCGGCGAGTATCGCCCCGGCGACTACGCTGGCGGAGTTTTATTCCATGCCGGAGTGGCTGGTGGAGCGCTGGCTGGCCCAGTTCGGGGCGGAGGGCACGCGAAAGTTTCTGGAGTGGAGCCTGAAGCCCGCTCCGGTGCATGCGCGCTGGCGCCTGGCGACCCCGCCGGGCGAGGCGGATGCGGTCTGGTTGGAGACGACGCCGTGGGCGGACTATTTCACGGTGAAAAGCGGGCACTGGCCGGAGGTCGCGCGGGCGCTGGCCGAGGGCAAAGTCTACCTCGCGGATCCGGGCACGCGTCTGGCCATCGAGGCGCTGGCTCCGAAGGCGGGGGAGCGGATCATCGACGCGTGCGCGGCTCCGGGCGGCAAGAGCCTCGCGATCGCCGATCGCATAGGCGAGGGACTCCTGGTCGCGTTGGACATACCCGGTGCGCGACACGAGCGGCTGGCGGAAAATCTCAAACGTGTTCCGGATGGAGTATCGGCCAAGCGGGTCGAGGGCGATTTGCGGCGGGCGTCGAGCTTGATGGGCATGGTCCCCGGTTCGTTCGATGCGGTACTGGTGGACGCGCCCTGCTCGAACAGCGGGGTGATGCGGCACCGGGTGGATGTGAAGTGGCGCTTGCAGCCGGCGGATTTTGGCAAGCACGCCAAGCAGCAGACCGAGATGCTGGCCAGCGCGGCGCGCTGGGTGAAGTCGGGCGGGCGGCTGGTTTACAGCACCTGTTCGATTGACGACGCGGAAAACGCCGGAGTGGTGGATGCGTTTTTGGCGGGGCCGGAAGGCGGGGACTTTGAGAAAACGAGCGCGGTGGTGACTTTGCCATGGGAGGCGGGGCATGACGGCGCGGGAGTGTGCGTGTTGCGGCGGCGTTAATCCCATTCGGAGGCGCCCATGGAAAAACTCCTCTGTGTGTATTGCGCGAGCAGTTTGAAGCTGGAGGCGAAGTATTATGCGGCGGGTGAAGCGCTTGGGCGCGGCCTGGCGGAACGCGGCTGGGGGCTGGTTTACGGGGGCGGCCGGGCGGGCGTGATGGGTTCGGTGGCGCAGGCGACCAAGGCGGCGGGAGGACGGGTGGTCGGGGTGATCCCGGATTTTATGGTCGAGCGCGAGCTGGCCTTTCGGGAGGCGGACGAGCTGGTGGTGGTGGCTTCGATGCGCGAGCGCCGCAGGATCATGGAGGAGCGGGCCACGGCGTTTGTCACGCTGCCGGGCGGTATTGGAACTTTGGAAGAGCTGGTGGAAATCCTGGTGGGCCGGGCGCTCAATCGCCACGCCAAGCCGCTGGTGTTGGTGAACCAAGACGGGTTCTACGACGAGCTACTGGGATTTTTCCACAAAATGGTGCGCGAGGGCTTTAAAGCACCCGGCTTGATGCAGCTATTGCCGGTGGCGCGCACCGTGGAAGAGGTCTGGCCCTTGCTGGAGCAGAGCGGCGGCGAGGACGCGGTGGATGCGCTCTGGCGCTGAGGAGGGATGACAGGGCGCTAGTCTGGGTATCAGGAACGCGTGTCGGGGAGCAGGGTGGCGTGCTCTCGGAGCAGCTCTTGTCGCGCTTGCTCGTAGTCGCATTGACTTACTTGCGGAGGCACGCGTCCGGCACCGAGGGCGATGGCTCGAGTGCGTGAAACAAGCCGCGCGTGGTCTGTGGCCTCATCAGATGGATCGATGGCAGGGGAAGACGATAATGGGGAAAGCATGGCAGGCGGGTAGAAATGAACAGTTGGGGTACGAAAATGGGCTGATCCGGATGTAACACAAAGCGATGCCAGCTCCAGGTGATCCGACCGGCCGTTGAAGTGCGGTGCGGTTTATTCCGACTCTTTGGGGTAGGCTTGGGCGTGAGCCCGAGTGCGGTACCTTATCCCCTAGCCATTGAGCTCACGCTCAATCCTACCGGATAAAAACCAATCAAGTATTTGGCATCATTTTGTGTAACACCTGGCCGATTCAAAAACAAAGTTAGCCGGGTGTGGCTTAGTCGCGATTGCTGCGGCGACCGAGAACGACGCCGAGGAGCAGTCCGACGCCGGTGGCGATGGCGATAGTCTGGTAGGGATTGGAGCGGATGGTGGCGTCGGCTTTGTGGGCGCCATCGAGCACGCGGGTCTTGGCGCAGGCGCAGAACTCGCTCAGGCGGGCCTGGGCGGTCTCGATTTTGTGGCGCAGAGCGCCGACAGCTTCGTCGCGGTTTTCTACGAAGGAATCGCCGACCAGTTTCTCGGCCTCGGAGAGGAGTCGGCGAAGATCATTGAGCAATTCGTGGTGATGGGAGGAGTCGTAGGAAGACATAGGATTATGGGAATGCGGGTGGAAAAGGCGGGGGGCTCAGGTCTTGCGGCCGTTGAGCTGGGAGATGACGAAGAGCATGATAAAAATCGCGAAGAATACCTTTGCGATGATGGCGGCGGTGCCGGCGAGGATGCCGAAGCCGAGAATTCCGGTGATGACGGCGATGACCAGAAAGAGGGTGGCGTACTTGAGCACAGGCCGGGTGGGATCAGGTCGAGCGACGGCCGGAGAACAGGCCACCGAGGCCGACGAGCAGGGCGGCGGAGCCACCGATGATGAGCCAGATGGCCTTGTCGGTGGGGGCACCGGTGAAGAAGCGGGAAAAGCCGGAGCCGACGGAATCGTTGGCGTTGAGTCCGTAGGCGAGCAGGATGCCGCCCAGTACGAGCAAGGCGATGGAGATAAGTTTGTTCATGAGTGGGTCAGGCGGTTTCGGCTTCCTCGGTCTCGAGTTGGGAGCGGAGCAACCAGGCGGTTTTTTCGTGGGTTTTAAGCAAACCGGTGAGGAAATCGGCGTTGCCGGCGTCCTTGAAGAGGGTGGTGCAGGCCTCGATGTCGGCGCGGAGCTGGACGATCAGGCCTTCGTGGAGGGTGAGCAGCTCGGCGAGCATGTCCTCGGCGGGCAGGCCGGCTCCGGCGTCGGCGGAGGAACGGGCGGCCTTGGCGAGATCGGCCCAGTTGCCCCGGGCTCCGACGCCGATGGCGCGGGCGCGCTCGGCGATGTCGTCGATGGAGGCGAGCACGGCGGCGGCTTGGATGTCGAACTGGAGATGCAGGCTGGAGAATTCGGGCCCGGTGACGTTCCAATGGTAGTCTTTGATCGTGGTGAAAAGAACGTATTCCTCGGCGAGGGTCAGATTGAGCATCCGACCGACTTCGAGGCGGGCTTCGTCGGAGAGTCCGATGTGGGTTTTCATGGCAGTGGCGAAATAGGCGGATACCGGGCCGGGCCCGCCCCGGTTAAAGGGACGGGACCAGAAGAGGGCAGTGGATGGGATCAGGCCTTAACGGTCATTTCGTTCTTCACCGACTTCACGCCGCGCACGTCGGTCGCGAGTTTGGTGACGAGGGTCTTTTCGGCTTCGTTTTTGGCCTCGCCGGTGATGATGACGGCGGCGTCGTTGGTCGTGACTTTGGTCTTCAAGGCGCTGGTGCCCTTGTGGCTGAGGAGGGCGTATTTCACCTGGCTGGTGATGGAGGCGTCGTCGATCTTCTCGCCGATGGTCGGGCTAGGAGAGGAGGCAGGGGCTTGGACAACGATGTTGTTGGTGACCGACTTCACCCAGTCGATTTCGGCGGCGTATACGCCGGTGAGGTCTTTTTGGGCCTGGCTGTCGGCGGTGCCGGTGAGGGTGACGACGCCATCCTTGGCGGACACTTTGGTGGCGGAGGCGCTTACATTGGCCTTGGTCAGCAGACGGCTGCGGATCTTTAGGGAGATCCAGGCGTCGGAGTGCTCGGGCGAGGCGGACTCGACTTTGATCTCGTTTTTCACGGCGGTGACGCCGGGGAGATTCTCGGCCGTGTCTTGGGCGAGGGCCTTGTCGTCCTTGTCTTGGACGGTGCCGGTGAGGGTGACGATGCCGTCCTTGGCCTTCACCTTAACATGGTCCTCGAGGACGGTGCGGTAGTTGTAGGAGGCCTTCGCGGTCTCCTCGATTTTGCGATCAGTTTCGGAAGAGGCAAACACCGCGACGGGGGCGGCGACGATGACGAGCAAGGCGGATAGGTTGTTAAATTTCATGGGCTTGACCGGCAGTATGCACGCTTGCCCGGCAGCCCGACATGGGGCCTTGCCCTACCCAGACACGCCCTAAGCGGACGCGAAGCCCCTGGGGCGGCTAAGCGAGGACGGTCAGTTGGAGGAGCTGGGCGCTGAGCGCCTATAAAACGAAATCGGCCGGGGCGATGAGCACGACGAATTCGCCTTTGAGGCTGGTTTTGGCGAGCCGGGCTTCGACCTCGGCGGCGGGGCCGACGAGAAAGGTTTCGTGGAGTTTGGTCACTTCCTTGGCCAGGCAGACGACGCGTTCCGGGCCGAGGGTGGCGCTGATCTCGGCGGCGAATTTGTCGATGCGGTGGCAGCTTTCGTAAAGGGCGAGGGTGTAGTCGAAATTACGATACTTTTCGAGGAAGGTCACCCGTGCGCTGGTTTTGGCCGGCAGGAACCCTGCGAAGAGAAAACCGTCGCTGGGCAGGCCGCTGGCGCTGAGCACGGCGGCGACGGCGCAGGCGCCGGGGATGGGGACGACCGGGAGGGTGGCGCGGCGGCAGGCGCGGACGACGCGGAAGCCGGGGTCGCTGATGGCGGGCGTGCCGGCGTCGCTGACGATGGCGACGGACCGGCCTTCGCGCAGGCGGGCGACGAGTTGTTCGGCGGCGGCGGTTTCGTTGTGGTCGTGGTAGGGGACGAGCGGGCGGTGCAGGCCGAGGCGGGTGAGCAGGGCGCCGGTGGTGCGGGTATCCTCACAGGCCACTAGATCGACGGTGGAGAGGATCAGGCGTGCCCGTTCGGTGAGATCGGCGAGGTTGCCGATGGGGGTGGCGACGACGTAGAGATGTCCGGGCCGGGCGGCGAGGCGATCGGGCGTGGCGGGAGTGGCGGGTGCGGTGGACTCGGTCATCATGGCCATGTGCGCAAAGGAAGGGCGGGGGAGCAAAAAGTTTCGCCGCGCAAAAAAGCCCGGTCGAATAAACGACCGGGCCGGGAGATTTTCGCGCGGGGGCTCGTGAGAGAACGATCTTTTTTATCGGCCCATGCCGCGACCGCCACCCATGCCTGGGACGCCGCCTTCCCAAGAAGCGGGACGGCTCCAAGGAATGGAGGAATCTTCCTGCTGCTTGGTCGCGCATCCTGTAACCAAGGCGAGCAGTCCGGAACCTAGGAGAAGGAGGAGCGTGAGGCGGATATTCATAAGGTTGGGAGGCGGACGGGAGGCGTTTATTTTGTAAATGTAGCGGTATCGCCGGTGGTCAAGGCGGACTTGATCGAGGAGGGAACGACCTGGGCGATGGCGTAGCCTTCGGTGACTTCAGAGATGACGGATTCCGCGATGGTTTCGCCATCGCGGGTGATGTTGAATTTATTGCCCACGATGATGCCGTCGGCGGTGCCAAGATCGAGGATAACGAAGGCGTTTTTGCGGCCGACTTTGGCAACTTCGGCTGCGGCGGTGCGGGCGCTGAGTTCAGGCTGGACTGCTTTGGCAGAAGACTCGCCGGTGCTGGTGCCAGTGCTCGCGCCGGTGCTGGTGCCAGAGGAAGTGTGTGAGGCGGAGCTTTGGAGCTGGATGACCTGCGCTTCGAGGGTGGCGATGGTCTGTTTAAATTTTTCGAGCTCTTCGGGGCTGCCTGTCTGGCTGGTGAGGCGGGTCTGAACGAGCTCGCGGCGGAGGGTGTCCAAGTCGGCGGTGAGTTTCTTTTCGGCGGAGTCTTTCTCGGCGACGGAGGTTTTCAGGGATTCGACTTCGCGGGCGACTTGTATGGTGCGGGCTTCGGCGGCGGTGAGGCGGGACTTGGCATCGCCGAGGTCGGAGTCGCTGCGGGTGAGGTCGGCTTGGACGGCGGTTCGAGCGGCGTTTGCTTTGGCCAGGTCCTCGCGGAGTGCTGCGCCGGCGGCGGTTTCGGCCTGCAGTTTGGACTCAAGTTGTTTCTTGGTGTCGCCCACCTGCCACCAGAAGTAGCCGGAAGCGGCGGAGCCAAGCAGGGCAAGAATACAAAGAACGAGGGTAATTGCTTTCATAGAGGGTATTAAGAAGTGGTGAAACCTGCGAGCGGCAGGGCGGCTTGAAAAGCAGAAAAGAAGGCGGCGTGTGGCTTACGGCCGTTTAGTGGCTTGCCCACCGTCCTCCCCGGGGAGGCGGACGGCGGGTGGAATCCGAGGTTTGGTGACCGAAAAACCTAGGCGGAGAACGTGCTGGTGAACCAGGGCGTTTGGATCTGTTTTTTGACCGCGCCGTTGGCGGCGAGGTGGTCGAGGATCTTGTAGGCGAGCTCCGGGCAGCCGCCGATGGAGTTGGCAGCGGCTTCGGCGGTGTAGTACTGGCCGGGCGCGGCTTGAAGCGTGGCGACGAGTTTTTGCTGGAGGGCGATGACGCCGGTGGCGGCTTTCTTGCCCGCTTCGACGCCGGGCTGGTGGTAGGCGTTGATGCCGACGAGGCTGGCGTAGAGGCCGACGGCGCGCTCGTAGAGAGCGATCATGAGGCCGAGGGTGCGGGCGTTGAGCTCATTGACCGTGACGGTGACGGA
>JAIXRU010000245.1 GCA_027485045.1 Opitutaceae bacterium
GCGCTTTTATCAATTCAGCCAGTTGCCCGCCTACCTCTCGGGTAATGACCTCGCCTTGATCATCGTCAGCGCCTTGGTCGTCTCGACTTTGGCCGGCCTCTTGCCCGCCTGGCGCGCCGCGAAACTCAAACCGGTGGAGGCCCTGCGCAGTGAGTGACCTGATCCTGCAAGCCACCGGCCTGCACAAACACTACCTGAGCGGCGAGCGCCGCATCGAGGTCTTGCGCGGGGTCGATCTGGCCATCGCGGCCGGTGAGAGCGTCTCGATCCGCGGCGAATCCGGCTCGGGCAAATCCACCTTGCTCAACCTGCTCTCGGGCCTTGATGCGCCCGACTCCGGCGACCTGCGCTGGGAAGGCGACGCCACCCTCGCCCCCGCTCGGCGCGGACGCCTGATCGGGCTGGTTTTCCAGGCCTTTTACCTCGTGCCCGAACTCGATGCCCGGGACAACGTGCTCCTCGCCGCGCGCCTGCTCGGCAAAGTCGGCGAACCCGAACGCGCCCGCGCCGCCGAGTTGCTGTCTCGTGTCGGGCTCTCCGCCCGCGCCACCCACATCCCGGCCAAACTATCCGGCGGCGAACGCCAGCGCGTGGCCATCGCCCGCGCCTTGATGAACCGGCCCAAACTCATCCTCGCCGACGAACCCACCGGCAACCTCGACGAAGGCAGCGGCGACGCCGTCATCGACCTGCTGCTCGCGCTCTGCGCCGAGGAAGGGTGCGCGCTCGTTCTAGTGACGCACAACGCCGCCCACGCCGCCCGTTGCGCCCGCCGGCTCTTTCTGCGTGAAGGCGGTTTTCACTCCGCGTGAGCCCGTTTTCCCGACCGGCCGTGCTTTGACATCCACCAGCGCGGACCCTTTGTTGCCTACTTCTCACGCATGTCGCAGCTACATCCTTATTGGCGCATGGAATACATCGCGGCTCCCCGGCCGCCCGAGTCCGCGCGTCCCTTTACCGATCTGCCTGCCCTCGGTGACGACCGCGCCGCGCTCATCGTGCACCGCGCCCCGCTGAGTTACCTGATGCTGAACCGGTTTCCCTACAACCCCGGCCACCTGCTCGCCATTCCCTACCGCGAGGTTTCCGACCTCGCCGACCTCACCGCCGCCGAGCAGGCCGACCTCATGGCCACGATCGTCTTTGGCGAAAAACTCCTTCGCGCCGTGCTTCGCCCCGATGCCTTTAACATCGGCTTTAATCTCGGCCGCCCCGCCGGAGGCAGCATCGAGCACCTTCACGGCCATCTCGTGCCTCGCTGGAGCGGCGACAACAACTTCATGCCCGTTCTCGGCCAGACCCGCATCCTGCCCCAAGCCCTCACCGAAACCTGGGAGCGCCTCGCCGCCGAGGCCGTGAAAATGACGACTGCGCAATGACGTCCTCCACCCTCCACTTCCCCTCCGCCCGTCACCTAAGCCAGCTCTACGCCGGCCGGCCGGAAAATCTCACCGAGGCCGAGCGCCTGCTCGCGGTAAAAATCGTCAGTCGCGACGACTGGATCACCTTCGAGGGCGAGCCCTCCGCCATCGCGGCCGGCGAGACCCTGTTTGCCCTGCTCAACGAAGCCCGCACCCAAGGGCTGGCCATCCGCACCCCCGATTTCTCCCGTTTCGCCGAGGGCGTCGCGCGCGGCGAGGCGGCCCAGTTGCGCGCCTTGTTTACCCAGCCCGTGGTCGTTACCACCCAGCGCAAGACCATCATTCCAAAAACGCTCGGGCAAAAACTCTACGTTCAGGCCATCCTCGCCAATCCCCTCGTCTTTGGTATCGGCCCGGCCGGTACAGGTAAAACCTACCTCGCCATGGCCGCCGCGATCAGCGCGCTGCTCAAAAACCAGGTCGAACGCATCATCCTCACCCGCCCCGCCGTCGAAGCCGGTGAATCCCTCGGTTTCCTGCCCGGCGATCTAAACGAGAAAATCCTGCCCTATCTGCGCCCGCTCTACGACGCCATGGGCGAGATGATGGACTCCACCGAAGTCGCCAAACTCACCGAAAAAGGCGTCATCGAAGTCGCCCCCCTCGCTTACATGCGCGGCCGGACGCTGAACCGCAGTTTCATCATCCTCGACGAAGCCCAGAATACCACCCCCGAGCAGATGATGATGTTCCTCACCCGCCTTGGCGAAGACAGCCGCATGGTCGTCACCGGCGACATCACCCAAATCGACCTGCCCAAGACCCGCCAGTCCGGCCTGCTTGAAGTGCAACGCATCTTGCGTGGTATCGACAGCATTCAGTTCCACCAATTCAGCGGCTCCGATGTCGTGCGCCATCCACTTGTGCTCAAGATCATTGAGGCCTACGAGCGTTACCAAAACCCCATCAATCCCCCGCGCTCCTAAGCCTCCCTTTACTAGCTTACTCGCTCTACCAGCCTTACTAGCTTACCAGCTCTAATAGCCTTACTAGCTCTACCAGCTCCCACCTGTGCCCTCGATTTTTTCCGATTTTTATGCCCGCTTAAGAGCCGCCCTCGCCGCCGGCCTGGCCGCCGCACCGGAGCCTATCCGCAAGCGCAAGATCCCCTCTGCCCCCGGTCGCGGCCTTGCCGCCTCGCTGGACTCATCCGGCATTGTCGCCGTCGCCCTCTTCATCGCCACCGTCGTGGCCATCGTGCTGATTTCCTTCGCCGGCGTGGTGAACCGCACCCTCGCTGTTTTGCCCAATCAGCTCGCCTCGGTGCGCATCTCCGCCGCCATCCCCTTTAGCTACGAAAGCGCGGAGAAAACCCGCGCCGCGCAGGAACGTTTGCGCGAACGCGTCCCGCCGGTTTATCGCATCGATCCCGAGCCCTTGCAGCGCTTCGAACTGCACCTCTCGGAGTTGGTCGCCTCCCTCGCCCCCTACGCCTTGCTCGAGCCCGCCCAGCGCCGCACCTTCCTCGTCGAATCCACCGCAGTTTACAACGCCCGCGGCCCCTACCGGACTTTGCCCGATGACGTAGCCCTCCTTGCCATCGGGGACAACCCGCAAGCTCGCGCCCAGTTGCTTGAAACCGGTCTCGGCATTCTCCGGGCCATCCACGCCCAAGGCATCTCCGACCCCGAAGACATCGGCCGCGATCCCGGCTCCCGCGGGCTGCGCCTTTTTCAGGTGCTCCGCCCCGACGGCATCGTCGCGACCCGCCCGGTGGACACCCTCGAAGACGCCCTCACCTACCTGCGCGTCAACCTCGCGGCCGAGGAAAACAACCGCGCCCGGGCCTCCGCCCTTTATCGCATCTTCCGCGAGGGCATCATGCCCAACGTCGTTTTTGACCGCAACGCCTCGCTGGCCCGCGAGGCCGAGGCCATGCGCGACTTGCGTCCCGTGGTCGTCACGGTGGAACGCGGGCAGACCATCATCGAGCCGGATTCCCGCGTCACCGCCGAGCAATTTGAAATGCTGGAGGCCCACCGCGCCGCGCTCGCCGCCACCACCTCGCCGATCGAGGAAACCATGCGCCTCTCCGGCCGCATCCTGCTCGTGCTCGGCATGCTCGCCGCCTCGCTCATTTACATGCGCCTGGAAGACCCCGAAACCCTTCAATCCAACTCCCGCCTCGCCCTGCTCGCCCTCGTGGTGATCGTGAATCTGGCCCTCGTGCGCGCCACCTATTCCCTCGGTTCCCTCGACTACTTCCTCGAACGCACCACCATCGCCACGCTCCTGCCCTACATCGCGCCTGTACTCATCGCCCCGCTCATCGTCGCCCTGCTCATCGACTGCGGCTCGGCGATCTTCATGGCCCTCTTTATTTCCATTTTCACCAGCGTCATCTGGGGCGGCCGTCTCGATCTGCTCGTGCTCAACTTTCTCGCCTCTCTGGTCGCCATTCAGGGCGTGCACCGCACCACCCGCCGCACCCGTATTCTGCGCGCCGCGCTCCTCGCTGGCATCACCGCCACCCTAATCTGCGGCGTGCTCGTGGTCGGACTACTGCCATTTCTCGAACACCTTTTTAAACGCACCACCGACATCACCCTGCTCGAACTGACCGACTTCAATCACCCGCTCCTGCGCCTCATGCAGCTCGAGGCCCCCGGCACCTACCATCATTCCCTGGTCGTGGCCCAGCTCTCCGAAAACGCCGCCGCCGCCATCGGCGCCAACCCCCTGCTCGCCCGCGTTTGCGCCCTGTTTCACGACATTGGCAAAACCGCCAAACCCCACTACTTCATCGAGAATCAGCACGATGGCGACAACCCCCACGACGACGCCAACCCGTCCCTCTCCGCCTTGATCATCAAGGCCCACGTCAAAGATGGCATGGACCTAGCCCTGCGCCATAAGCTCCCCCGCCCCGTCATCGACGTTATCCAGCAGCACCACGGCACCACCCTTATTCGTTACTTTTACCACCGAGCCATTCAGGCCTTGCGGCGCCGCCCCGAGACCAACGCTCCCCTTCCGCCCCTGCTCGGTATCTGCTCCGACTCCCTCAGCGTGCAGGACGCCGCCGCCAGCATCCCGGAACAAACCTACCGCTACGACGGCCCCTGCCCGTCTTTTAAGGAAAGCGCCATCATTCACCTCGCCGACGCCATCGAAGCCGCCGCCCGCAGCCTGCCCAAAATTTCGCCCCAGCACCTTGGCGAAATCATCGATCAAATCGTGCGCGAGCGGCTCAACGACGGCCAGCTCGACGAAGCCCCGCTCACGCTCGCCGAGTTAAACCGCATTAAAGAAAGCTTTGTCCATACCTTGCTTAACATGCTTCACGGCCGCATCAGCTACCCCGCCGCGATCGGCGCCAAGTGATCCCCTTCGCCCCCCACCCTCGCACAACATCCTTTCCTCCAACCTTGAACTGACCGCCCTGCCCCCTCAACTTCCGACGACTCTTATGCCCCTCATCCCCAAGCTCACCGAGAAACTCCAGCGCCACCCCAAGCGCGTCGTCTTCGCCGAAGGTGCCGACCCGCGCATCATCCAGGCCGCCCGCCAATGGGTTACCCGTCGCATGGGCGCCCCCATTCTGCTCGGCGACCGGGCCGTGATCAAAGACGCCGCCGCCAAGCTCGACATCAACCTCCAGGGCATCCGCATCATCGAGCCCGAGCGCAGCGAAGACCTCCCGCTCTTTGTCACCCACTTGGAGCAAATCCGGCGCATCAAAGGCCTCAAATCCGCCGAAGCCGCCGAAGCCCTGAAATCCAACGGCTACTTCGCCACCATGATGGTCGCCACCGGCCAGGCCGACGCCCTCGTCTCCGGCGCCACCCTCTCCGCCTCCAGCGCCCTGCGCCCCATCTTTCAGATCATCCCGCGCCTGCCCGACGTGCAGCACGCCTCTTCCCTGATGGTGCTCGATTTTGACGAGAAAAAAGTCGGCTCCGACGGCTCCCTCTTCCTCTCGGACTGCGGCGTCATCCCCGACCCCACCGCCGAGCAACTCTGCGACATAGCCATCTCCACCGCCCAGATCGCCCGCCACCTCACCGGTGAGATCCCGCGCGTCGCCATGCTCAGCTACGCCACCAAGAGCCTCTCCAACCAGCCTTCGCTGGTTAAGGTCCGCCACGCCACCGAGCTCGCCCGCGCCAAAGCCCGCGCCCTCCTCCTCGATATCGAGATCGACGGCGAACTCCAGGTGGACGCCGCCCTCGACCTCGCCGTCGCCACCGTCAAAAACGTCACCAGCGCCGTGGGCGGTCGCGCCAACGTCCTCATCTTCCCCGATCTCAACTCCGGCAACATCGCCTTTAAAATGGTCCAGCTCCTCGGCGGCGCCAACAGCTTCGGCCAGATCCTAACCGGTCTCTCCAAACCCGTCGCCGAGATCTCCCGCGGCGCCTCCGCCCACGATGTTTTCGGTGCCGCCGCCATCGTGGCCACCCAAGCCATCGACCAACGCCTGCTCTACGGCCACGCCTAGTCCTCACCCATCCCAAGCTCCCTCTTCGCATCATGGCTTCCGATACACCCTTCCCCTCCTCCGAAGCCATCGTCCGCGATCCCGGCGAACCAACCCCGGGCACGCGCAATCCCTTCGCCCTGCCCGCCTTCCCCCTGCTGAGTCGTCCCACCAATACGGATACCAAACGCGTATTCGTCGCCGCCACCCGCATAAACGACGGCAAGACCACCACCTGCCTCGGTCTCTACGGGGCCCTCCAGACGCGTTTCCCCCGCGTCGGATTCATCAAGCCCGTCGGACAGCGCTTCGTCGAAGTGCAGGGCCAGAAAATCGACGAAGACTCCGTCCTGCTCGACTCGATCTTCCAGGTCCGCGTGCCCATCGAGAGCATGGGCCCCGTCGCGGTGGACAGCACCTTCACCCGTCGCTTCCTGGAAAGCCCCGAAACCATCCTCCCCGCCCTTGAGGACCGTATCTGCCGCGCCTTTGATCGCGTTTCCTGGGAAAAAGATTTCACCATCATCGAGGGCACCGGCCATGCGGGCGTCGGCTCGGTCTTCGACCTCTCCAACGCGCGCGTCGCCAAACTGCTTAACTCCAAGGTCCTCCTCGTCTCCCCCGGTGGCATTGGCCGTCCGATCGACGAACTCGCGCTTAACAAATCCCTATTTGATCACCACGGCGTGGAAGTCATCGGGGCCATTCTCAACAAGGTCGAACCCGACAAGCTGGAAATGGTCCGCGAATACGCCGGACGCGGCCTCGCCCGCCTCGGCATCCCCCTGCTCGGCGTCCTCCCCGTCCTGCCCGCCCTCAGCGCGCCCAACCTCGCCCAGATCGCCGAGGAAATCGGTGGCAAATGGCTCAACGGTCGTCGCGGCGGGGCCAAGCAACGCGTGCAAAAAGTCGTCGTCGGCGCCATGGCCGCCAAGGGCATTGTCGAGTACCTGCAACCCGGCACCCTCATCATCACCCCCGGTGACCGCGACGACATCATCCTCGCCGCCCTCGCCTCCGCCAAGATTTCCGGCGGCGGCAGCATCGCCGGCCTGCTCGTCACCAACGACGTAAAACCCCACCCCAAGCTCGCCGAACTGCTCGCCATGACCGACATCCCCGTCATCGCCACCAAGGAGGAAAGCTACGAAGTCACCAGCCGCATTAATCATATGTCGGTCAAGACCCAGCCCCAGGACCACGACAAGTTCCCGATGATCAAAAACCTGATCGCCGACCACGTGGACCTCGCCAAACTCATCGCCAGCGTCTGAGCCCGCCTGCTCCGCTCCGCCTTCCGCCCATTTCCAACAGCCTTCCATCTGTAACAGCCTACTAGCTCTACAAGCTTACCAGCTCTACCAGCTTACCAGCGCCCATGTCCACACCCGCCTGTCCGGCCTGCACTCTCGAAGATGTGCTCAGTCACTCTGACCATTGGGAGTGCGCCACCTGCGGCCACGAATGGCCCAAGGAAGCCGCCCCCGAGGCCGCCCGCGTGGTCAAAGACGCCCACGGCAACGTGCTCGCCGACGGCGACAGCATCAGCGTTATCAAAGACCTAAAGCTCGGCGGCGCGCAGGTGCTCAAGGCCGGTTCCAAAGCCAAAAACATCCGCCTGGTGGACGGCGACCACGAGATCGACTGCAAGATCGACGGCACCGCCATCATGCTCAAAGCCTGCTTCGTCAAAAAAGCCTGAGCGTAACCCGCTGGAAGCGAAACAGGTCGCGCTATAGCCCGTGACAAAACCACACCATTTACGTTATCCCATCC
>JAIXRU010000287.1 GCA_027485045.1 Opitutaceae bacterium
CACCAACCAGCACACGCCGATGCCGCTGCCCGCCGCCGCCAGTGCCCGGCCCGCGCGCAAAGCCGCCGCATAATCATGCGTGCCGAGGCTCGGCCGCCAGGCCGCCACCGCTGCCTGCGCCGCCATGAGCTCCTGACCGCGATAACGCAGCGGCGCTCGTGGATCGCTGCCCAGCACCACCCACTCGGTTTTGGCCGCCCCACCGATCGCCGCCGCCATAAGTTCCCGCGCGGCCACACGCGCTTCTTCCGCCACCGCCTGCATGGCCAGCGCATCATCCAGAATGATTACCACCGTCTGCGTCGAATCGGCGCGCGGCCAGCGCGGCTCGGCCAGCACCCAGACGAGAAACAGAATCGCGAGAACCTGCCCCACAAAGGCCCGTGACGACCGAAAGGTTTCCCACGTCCGTCCCCCCTGGCTCAGGGGCGCGACGGCCTCGATCAAAAATCGCGTGCTTAACTCCACTCGTCGCGAACGTTGTTGAAAAAAATGCACCGCCACCAGCGCCGGCACTGCCAGCAAGCCCCACCACGCGCCCGCGTTTGCAAAACTCAAACCCGCCCACGTCATCCCACGACCTCCACCACTCGACCCTGTCGCGCCTCGCCTGTCAGGGCGCTAGCCAACGACCCGGCGCTGTCCACGCGTGCCCAGCCCACCGCCAGCCTCCGCGCCGTCTCGCGCCAGAGCGTAAAATGCCGCGCATACGCCGCCCGGTATCGCTCCGCCGTGCCGTCATCGATGCGCACCTGTCTGGCCCCGCCGCCTTCACGATCCACCAGGTCCAGATTCCCCCGTTCGGCTAAATCCGCTTCTCCGGCCAGCACCGGCACCAAGACCAAAACGCACCCGCCACCCGCCACCAATCCGTTCAAAACCGTCCGGGGTTCGCCCGGATACAACAAATCGCTGATCCAGATTTTCATCGCCCCCGCCCTTCCGTTCAAGCCCTGCGGAGCCGTCGCCCCCGTGCCCGCCGGAGGCTCGCCCGCCACCGCCCAGAAACCTTCGGCCCGCACCCTCTCCTCAGAAAGCACCTTGATCTGGCGGCCCGCCACCGCCTGCACCTTCACCGGCGCGCCCGCGCGCGACGCGCTCGCGAGGCAAAAAGCCACCAGCGCTTCGGTCCGCGCCGCACGCGCCGCTTCGGCCCGCATCGAGGCCGACGCATCCACCAGTAAATCCACCCGGGGCGCCACTTCCGCGCGATAAAGCTTCATCGTTAACTGCCCCGTGCGCGCGTAGGCCGCCCAGTGCAGATGCCGGGGATCGTCGCCCGGAGCATACGCGCGATGATCGTGAAAATCAATGGAGCTGCCCTCCCCCGCACCCTGCCAGCCGCCGGCCGCGCCCCGCCAGCGCTGACCGCCGAAGGGCAGGCGGTAACGCTGCGTCGCCGCCAGCCCTTCACGTCTCGCCTCCACCAGGGATTTTTCCTCCGCCGCGCTCATGCTTTTGGTTTCGATGCCTCACGCAGCCAACGCACGCGCTCCCAATACGGGCGAGACACCCAATAGGCCAACCCCGCCGTTAGGAGCAGCCCCGCCGTCTGGCCGATGATCAAGCCCGGCAGGGTGCTCGGCTTTTTAAACTCAAGCGCAGCATGCCAAAAACTCGCCGTCGGCACCGAATGCGAGATCCAGTCCAGCATCTGCATGAACCCCGGCGCCACTACGCTCAGGGGTTCGATACCGGCGATCACCACCACGGCACCTAACAAGACGTGCACCAGAAAATACAAGGGGCCGGCGGTTTTCGCCGCCGAGGGTATTAAAGAAACCAGCACGATTGGAAAAACCATTCCCGCCCAACCCAAGGCCAGGCATCCCAGCACCCGTGCGGTTTGTGCATCCGGGCCGAGCACTGCCCCCACGATCGCCCATCCCGCTCCCGCAATGCCCAGATTCACCGCCAGCCACACCGCCGCACTCGGCCAGCCCGGCAAAGCCAGCAAGCCCAAGGCCCCGCGCCAGCCTCCGCCCGCCAGCCATCCACGCAGATGAATCGCCATCGGCTCGCGGACCGTCACCAGTTCCACCGCCGCCACAAACACCAGGCCGCCACTTGCTATCGCCAGTTGCGCAACCGCTAGATCCAGGCGTCCCGCCGCCGCCAGAAAAACCGCCGGCAAAGCCAGGGCCGGCGGCACCAGTCGCGGCAGAGCGGCGTGGTTTTCCGCCGGCGGCGCAAACCACCTCACTGCCAGAATCAGCATGTAGAGCAGGCCCACCGCCGCGTTCCACAAACCAAGCGACCACAAGAGTAAACCATTCCACCCTCCACCGCCGCCGGTCGCTCCGCCAAAACTACGGGCAAAACCCGCCCCAAAGACACTGGGTAAAATAAACACCATCGCCACCACGATTAACAAGCGCAGCGCTCGTGGCAGTCCCGAGGCCCAGAGTCCCAGCGCGCTCAAAACCGATCCCCCCACCAGCATTCCCGCCATCACCGCAAAGTCGTTTACCAAATCCACCGAGCCGAAAAAATACCGCACCACCAAGTACGGCAGCAGCGTGGCCAGCAGCAGCAGGGTTTGCGCCTGCAAGGATACCCACTTGCCCCACACAATCCGCCAGGCGTCCAAACGGGTTAGCAGCAGTAGATCCATGGTGCGCTGTTCGATCTCCGGCCCCAGCGCGCTCAGCGCCCGCACCGGCGCGGCCACCAACAGCACACAGCCCGTGATAAGCCAAAAAAAGATCTCGCTCGGCCCCTTCCCCCCGTTCGTCACCGTCTCGGTCGCGAAACTGAAAATAAACACCAGCGCCAGCACCGCTTGCACCGCGATCAAACCGCCCACGAAGCCTTTGGTGCGCAAACCCTGCCTCAGTTCTTTGACCAGCATGGGCGGCAGCCAGGTGGGAAAATCAAACTGAGGCGGCTCCCAAGCCGTCTGCGCCGTCGCCTTTGCCGATCCGATGGTTTCGTTGCTCATAAAGCGCCCTCCTTCGCCCCACCCGGCAGGGGCGGCGGACTCAGCAACGGTGTTTTTTTCGTACCCGCTCCCGTGCGCAGGATGTCGATGAACGCCTCCTCCAGGCGGCGTTCCTGACGATTAAACGAGATCAGGGGCAGATCCGTCGCCAGGCGGCGAACTTCCAGCGCCACCAGCTCGGGGCTGGCTCCTTCCAGCTCCGCCCGCACCCCGTCGCTTTGCGTTTCCACTAGTCGCCAGCCCGCTCGCATCTCCAGCCAGGCACACAAGTCCGCCACCGGTCCCGCCACTTCGATTTCGTAGATCGCCCGCTTCGCCGTTCCCGTCTTCACCGTCGGATCATCGCTAGCGCCAACGCCTTCATGCCGCAGCAGCGAGGCTTTGTCGCCTTGGTGCACCACCCGGCCGCCATCCATAAAAACCAAGGTATCGCACATCTCAGCCAGCTCGGTGAGTATATGCGAACTGATGAGCAGGGTTTTGCCACGCTCCCGCAGCATACGAACGAGATTCTTAAACTCCATCCGGGCGCGTGGATCGAGACCGGCCGCCGGTTCGTCGAGCAGCAGCAGATCAGGATCGTTCAACAGCGTCCGCCCCAGGCACAAGCGTTGGGTCTGCCCTTTGGATAACCGATCCATCGGTCGCGAGATCAGCGGCGTGAGATCAGTAAAGTCCATCACTTCGGCCAGGCGGCAGTGCAAGTCCGCCCCCTTAAAGCCATGCGCCCGGGCAAAGAAATCGAGATAGTCGCCCACCGTCGTGTCTTTGTAGGGCTGGAAGTGATCGGGCATCCACCCGATGCGACGGCGCACCAGATTCGGCTGCTCCGCCACATCGATGCCGTCTATCCGCACCGTGCCCGTATCCGGCAAATCCAGCGAGGTGAGGATGCGCATCGCCGTAGTTTTGCCCGCACCGTTGGCTCCGATCAGGCCCACCACCTGACCGCGTTCCAGCGTAAACGTCACTCCGCGCAGCGCCTGCACGAAGCCGAAGCGTCGGGTGACATTGTTCATCTCCACCAAGGGCACACTCATGGCTTGCGCGCCTCCATCACAGGACCGTGGTACATAAAAACCGGTTCACTCCAGCGAATGGCAGGCAAGGTCGCGATCGGCGCCAAACCCTCCGCCGCCCCACCCAGCGCCGAAAACTCTCCCGCCGCCAGCCCCGCTGAACTCTGCCGCGACGCGCGGAGCAAGATCACCCGACGGCCGGGCTCTACTTCGTCCGCCTGCCATAAAGTCCCGCTTGGATCACGATAACAAAAATCCCGTAGTTTCGTTCCAATGGTGGACTGCACCACCGGCGCGGCGTCCATCCCTCCATCCCCCGCCACCCGTTCCACCCGCGCCCGGGTCGGAACCAGTTGAAGCACGTTCTGCCCCTGCACCCGGCGGCTCTTGAACCAGTCCCCCGAAGCTCCGTCGTCACTTCGCAAATACGTGGTTTTTTGTGTTGTTGACGTCGTCCCGCCCGAATCCTGCGTCAACACCACCCCAGCCGGTAACGAAAAGTTAGAACCGAGCATGACCCCCGTTCGCGACATTTGCTGCTGCACGACCAGCGCCTGATTCGTCACGGGCAACAAGACCACCCTGCCGCGCTGCATGCCTTCGCCGCCAAAGCCGTCCTTAACCACGATAAAGATAATCAGTATCACCGACGCCGCCAGAGACAGGGCTGGCACGGTGAAAAACAGCCGCTGACGCCGCCCCGCCGGGGCAAAAACGAACAGATTCACCGGCCCGACTAAAATTCCGAAAACCATCAGAAAAAGGGAAACACCGAGCCGCCCCGTGTCCGGTTGTAAATCAGCCGCCAGACTCGCGGGCAGCTCCGCCTTGGCATTGGTTGGCAGTATCGGCCCGAACGAGATAAAGCCCGTCTTCGCCTTCGCCTCCGCTTCGAGGGTGATCGTCGCCCGCCGGATAACGCCGAGCCCGATTCGTTCCTCGGACGGGCCGGACGGCGCATCTCCCGTGCGATTTGCATATAGGTGCAGCACTCCGCCCATAATCACCCAATCCCGCAGGGCGGCCTTCCGCGCGCCGTCCAGTCGGGTCCACTCGGCGTCGGTTAACACCACCCGTTTAAACGCCGACCACACCCGCCAATCCGCCGGCCACGCCGCCGGATCGACCACGCTCAACTCCGCCATCGGTCCCGGCGCGCCATTGGTCGCCACGAATAGCGCCGACTCCTGCGCGGCGCTTACTGCCGTTATGACAATTGGATCCCTGCCCGCCTGATTAAGAAATTGCACCCCGTTGCCTGATGTTATCCCCGGTCCCTCCGTCTCCACCCGCCCCCAGGCTCCGCGTCCATTTGTCGCCGGACTGCTTCCTGGCACATAGACGACCCGCTCGCCGGTTTCTCGCGGCCCCACAGTGACGCTGGTTTCGTGCTCCGAGAATACTTGGTAATCCGGACTAACCTGGAAACGAAATCTCCAGGACCGCGCTTCGTCTGCACGATTATTGATCCTCAATCGCACCGCGATAAAACCCTCGCCCGACCACCGCTCCGCCACCGGCGTTACCATGATTTCCGCCTTCGCCTCCTTGGTTACATCAACCGTCGTGGTGCCCGGAACCCCCGCCAAACCCAGACTCGCCGCCAGGCTCAGCCCCGCCGCCAGGCCCAGGAAAAATCGCATGATACGCATGATGTTTCGCGCCGGGTTAACGCACTTTGGCCGCGGCCAACGATTGGGGTAGCGGGGTGGCTTGCACGCTCACCTCGGCCAATAATTTCCCCACCACGTGCTCGGCCGTGGCACCATCCAGCCGTGCTCCGTGATCCAGCAGGATGCGATGCACCAGCACCGCTCTCGCCACCGCCTGCACATCCTCGAAACTGGCATGCGGCCGCCCCCAGCGTAGTCCCCGCGCCTTGGCCGCTGCGGCCAGTGCCAGCGCCGCGCGCGGGCTCGCCCCGAAACGCACGCCGGCCGACGCGGATGACTCTCCCGGATGCGTGGCATTCACCAGGCGCGCGATGTAGTTGGCCACCGTATCCGGCAAGTGCACACGCCGCACCAAGCCCAGCAGCTCGGCAAACTCTTCCCGGCTCATCGCTTCCTTTACCTCCGTGGACACGCCGATTTCGCGCGCCTGCACGATACGTTGCAGC
>JAIXRU010000025.1 GCA_027485045.1 Opitutaceae bacterium
CAGGAATTCGGCCACGAGCCCAGCCCCGAGGAGGTCGCCGACGAGATGAACCTGCCCGTCGAGCGCGTGCAGCAGATCATGAAGATGGCCCAGCAGCCCATCTCGCTCCAGAGCCCGGTTGGCGACGGCGACGACACTTCCTTCGGTGACTTCATCGAAGACAAGAGCGCCGAGAATCCCTACGACATGACGGCCTACTCGCTCCTGCGCGAAAAGATTGTCGATGTGCTCGATTCCCTCACCGAGCGCGAACAACGCGTGCTCAAACTCCGCTTCGGTTTGACCGACGGATACAGCCGCACTCTCGAAGAGGTCGGCAAACAATTCAAAGTCACCCGCGAGCGCATTCGCCAAATCGAAGCCAAAGCGCTGCGCAAAATGCGCCACCCCACGCGTCTTCGCCAGCTCACCGGCTTCTTCGATGCCGAACAGCCCGACAACGCGCAAAACCTCATCAAACAGGTCCAGGCCAACAAGCCCGTATTCCCCAAGATGCCGTGATGTGGGCAGGGCGTGGTCGCCGCACCCCGCCGCTTCTGTCCTTCAAAAACCGAGCCCGCAAAGCTCGGTTTTTTCATTAACCCAACATCCTCGAAGCCCATGTCCACCGCGCCCTCCCTGCCTCATCCGTCGGTCCGGGGAAATCCGTCGGTCCGGGGAGCGCACCCGTCCCGGGTGCCGGCTTCGGCGTCCCGCCGAAGCCTCCTCATCAGCGTAGCCACCACCGCCCCGCTCCTACTCCTGCTCGCCCTATCCGGCTGCGCCGCTACCCACTCCAAACCTCTGTTTAAATCGCCCCCGCCGCGCTACACCGCCGCCACTAACCAAGAAGTGGGCCGAGTCCTGCGCTACGATCCCGGCGCCGCTACCGCCTTGGTGGAGATTTCGCCCCTAGCAACTCCTCCAGCCGATTTAGCCGGCCGCGAACTGATCGCCCGCAACCCCGACACCTTGATCCCGAGTGCGCGGCTCGTCGCCTCACCGCACCGGCAAAACCGAGTGCTCGGGGCCTACGTTACCCAAGGCAGCCCCGCCATTTCCGACGAAGTGGTTTTACCCCCGTTGCCAGCCGAATCCGCCGCGCCAGTAGCCACGACACCAATCACGCCCACCGCTCCAAGCGTGCCCAAAAAGTAATTTTTCACCCCCACGCGGAGCCTGTCTACCCTACTCCACCACGCGCGGCACCACGATCATGTTGTCACGCTGCTGAGGCGCATTGCGCAAAGCATCCTCGACCGAAAGACCGGCCCGTGGTTCGTCGGCCTGAAGCACGTTAAAAATCGGCGTGGCGTGCGCGGTAGGCTCCACCCCGTCCACGTTCACCTCTTTGAGTTTTTCGATATAACCAATGATGTCGCCCAATTGCGCAGAAAACTTCGCCTTTTCCTCGGGCGTGAGCGCGAGCCGCGAAAGCATGGCCAAATGATCGATATCGATTTGCATGGGAAAAAGGAGTGGGAAACGCCCTCCGATGAGCGAGGAGAAATTTTAGGCAGAAAATAGGGCGATGCAAAAAGACGGCTCGCCCTCGCCTGCAGGCGGCTTCCATCTTCGCGCCATGTTCGAAATCATCGGCACGGTCAAAAAAGTCTTCGAAGAACAAACCTTCGGCAGCGGTTTTAATAAGCGCGAGTTCGTGCTCACCATCGAGTCGGGCAAGTTCCCGCAGGACATCAAATTTGAGTGCGTGAAGGACAAGGTTGGCCTCGTCGCCGCACTCAAACCCGGCGCGAAAGCCAAAGTCTTCTTCGACCTACGCGGTCGCGAATGGAAGGAAAGCTACTTCGTGAACCTCAACGCCTGGAAAATCGAGCCACTCGGTGCCAACACCCCCGATGCCCCGATGTCGGACGATGACGGAGCCCCCTTGGTCGAACCCCCCGGTGAAACCGTACAAGACGATGTGCCCTTCTAATCAAAGGGAACAACCGGGCAGACGACCGCCAGTCTAGGGCGAACCATTAGCTACGGTCGCAACCTGAGAACCACGAATCGTCACATAATGCGGGGCCATCTCGCGCCAACAGTGGGCGCGGTGCGCTCGACCCGGCCAGTATCGCAAATCGTGCCACACGCCTTTTCCCCAGAGGATATGACTGAGTCGCTCGTTGGACTCGCGAAACGGATCCTCCTCACCAACCACCAGGGTTATGCGCATACGCCGCAGCGCGGATAATTGCGACGGACAGCTCAAACCAGGCAGGTAATGAGCGGGAGTATTGTAGTAAATCTCTTCGTTATAATAGCCGTCGAAAAGATCGCGAAAGTGCTCCAACCGGGCCGTAAGATCGTATCGTCCGGAAAACGCTATGAGCTGGTCGAAGCGGTGCGGATGACGGAACGCAATATTGGCCGCATGGAAGGCACCAAGGCTGCACCCGTGAGAGACCGTGAGTGCGCCGGGATTGATGAGATCCATCAGCGGGATGACTTCATCGAGAATGTACGACTCATATTGCAGGTGGCGGCGGATGCGATCGTGCGGGTGCGCCCATTCGCAATAAAGGCTTTCGGTATCGATGCCATCGACGCAGTAAAGCTGCAGTTGCCCCGCCTCTATCTCTTCGCGCACTCGCCCGACCATTCCCATGTTTTCGTACTCGAAAAATCGTCCGCCTCGGGTCGGAAAAACCAATGTGCGCGCACCAGCGTGACCGAAAATGAGCAATTCCATGTTCCGGTTCAGGCGCGTACTCCACCACTGGTGATATTCTCGTTTCACGACGTCAAAATACCTCCGCACACTAAACCAGCCATCGGGCAGTCGCGTGACGTTTAAGAAAAGAACAGGTTAACTTTTCCAAGTAACGCGGCTTCCTGATCCGCCAGACCCGCGAAGTGATGATGTCCCGCGACTAGAACCACTAGCTGGCGCAAATCAGGTGGCAGGGCATTGTAGATGGCGAACTGCCCCGGCGGCGCCACCGCCGGATCGAAACAGGCGCAGGCGCACTGCACGGGCACTTTAAAATGACGGGCAGCAACGGCGGCGTCGAAATAGGGTAAGGTTCGTGCGACCGCAGTGGCATTTATCCCGGCGTAAGCCTGTAAGCCCGCACCGCTTCCCGTTGTAGGCAGAGCCAGACGCAAAGCTTGGTGGCCAAAAGTCGGCACTTCCACATGCACGCGGCGGATACGCGAATCCCAAGGAGCGGCTAGCATCGTGATTCCACCCGAGAAACTCACGCCCAAGGCCCCGACCGCACCCGCAGTCGAAGGGAAAAGCTCCAGCAAAGCGCTGACAGCCAGCCAGAAATCGTCCACGCAACCGGCCAAGACATAACGATCGCGATCCTCTAATTCATGCACCACATGGAGTTGAGGATCGCAGGGTATTTCCGGAGTGGTGCTTCGGCCCAACCCCCGAAAACAGGGAAACAGAATCACCGCGTCGGTAAAAGGCAGCGAAATCTCCGGCCCCATACGTCCTCCATAGCCATGGCCAACGACAAAACCACGTGTCGGGGCGCTTGCGCTATCTGGCACCAGAGCCCAGCCACCAATCTTGATCGCATCGGTGGAAGAATAATGCAGGTCGCATAGCCTCCAAGCGCCGAGCTTTCGACCGGTATCCGAAAGTTTGGGACGAGGTGAAATCAGGACGGCACGGGCATGGCGAGCACGCCAAAAATTCGTGAAATCAGGCGGCTCGACGGGCGGTTCAACTGCGAGAAGTTGGTCCAGAGTATAAGCGTAACTCGGGTCGAAGGGATAATCGTGTGAAAGGCGGGTCCCCTCAACAGTTACAATAGACATGCGTGGTTTAGCAGAAGACAGGCTAACACCGAGGCAAGGCGCGAAACAGTGCTATTACTAGGACAGGCGACATACTTTTTCGACGTGCCATGTTCCAGGAGTCTTCGCACACTGGGTTTTTACGCATGAATATTCACGAGTATCAGGCCAAGGCTTTGTTCGAGAAATTCGGAGTACCCGTCCCCAAGGGTGCCGCCGCCAAGTCATTCGAGGAGTTCGACACGGCACTGGCAGGTCTGCCCGAAGGCCCCACCATGGTGAAGTCCCAGATCCATGCTGGCGGTCGCGGCAAAGGCACTTTCGCCGACGGCTACAAAGGCGGGGTGAAATTCTGCAAAACCAAGTCCGACGCCAAGGAGATCGCCGGCAAGATGATCAACAACACCCTCGTCACCATC
>JAIXRU010000059.1 GCA_027485045.1 Opitutaceae bacterium
CACCTTCTTTCGTGCTGAGCCCCTCGCGAGGCCCGCCTTGGTCTTGGCTACGGTTGTTGTCACTCAGTCCGAACATTTCGTTTCATATGTTTAGTTCACGCCCATGCCGGGCACACTAGACCCGACCGGTGGTCGGGTGGTTTTGGGGGATTGGCATTCATACCTCGGAACCCCGACCAGCGGTCGGGGCTGCATCGGAGGAATGCATCGGAACGCTTTGGCACCCCTCAGGCCAGCGTAACACTGCCCGTGGGGTAGCGGTCGCACTCGCGGGCGGCGGCGCGGATTTTCGGTGCCGGTATTTTTAGCCCGTTCCTTGTTTTGACCCTTGTTTTGTCGCCCTACGGAAACAATCCCGCGCGGCGAAAGCGGGCGGCGAGGCGGCGGGCGTTTTTCTTCGTGAGCTCGTGCTCCCAAATGCGCAGCACGCGCCAGCCGGCGCGGCGGAGGGTGCGGGTGACGTAGCGGTCACGGGTCTGGTTGCGTGCGAGCTTGGTTTTCCAGAATTCTGTGTTGGTCCCGGTTGGGGAAGATATAACCCCTTTTTTGCCCGCTGAGAATAGGGTGATCCCGGCTTTTTCGCTTGCATGACCTTGCCCGGTTAAACCAAAAATCCTCCGGTTAAACCGGAGATTAATCCGGCATTACCGTGTAAATGAATTCCCTCGCCCTCCTTTTTCTCTCCGAAGTTCGTGCCGAGGTATTGCGTGTGCTTTTCGGTATCGGCGCGAAGCGAATGTATCGCGCTCAGATCGTGGCGCTCATTGATTATGCCCCCAGCTCGGTGGAGGAGGAGCTGGCAAAACTAGTGAAACTGGAGCTGCTCCTCACCACTACGGACGGCAACCGGCGTTACTACGAAGCCAACCAAGCCCACCCGTTCTATCAGGAGCTGCGCTCCATCGTATTGAAAACGGTCGGTCTGCGCGACGTGATCGGCGAGGCCCTGCCCGCCGAAGGGATCGCATACGCGTTCGTTTTCGGCTCCATGGCCGCAGACACCGCAACAGCCGCCAGCGATATAGATCTCATGATCATAGGCACGGCCACCCACCGGAAACTGGCGTCGGCCCTGCGCGCCGCCGGGGAAAAGCTGAATCGGGAACTCAACCCGCACTTTTTCAACGAGGACGAGTTTTTCGCGCGCCTCGCCGCCAAAAATCATTTTCTAAGTGACGTCGCGGCCAAGCCGAAGCTCTTCATCAGAGGAGACGAACATGAGTTTACCGACTTGGTTGGCCGCAGGCTGGCTCCAACCGCATAAAACCAGCCCGCAGGAAATTGGCGACCTCTGGCAGATCGCGGAACGTGATCTGAAGGACGCGGCTTCCGGCGGCATTTCGCACGACTGGCAGTATGGCATCGCCTACAACGCCGCTCTGAAGCTCTGCACCATCCTGCTCTACGCCGAGGGCTACAAACCGGCCAAGGGAACGCTCGCGCACTTTCGCGTGTTATCGGCCCTCCCGCACATCCTCGGACCGGAGCGCCAAGGCGATGCCGACTACCTCGATGGGTGCCGACAGAAACGAAACACCGTCGAATACGACTACGTGGGCGGCGCATCAAAGCGTGATGCCGAGGAGCTGATCGCCTTCGGGCGCGAGTTGCAGACGGAAGTCGCGCTATGGCTACGGGAGAAACATCCCCGCCTCGCGCCGACTTGAAGGCAAGTCACGCGGCGAGGTCCGAAATCAATCCCGCGCGGCGAAGGCGGGCGGCGAGGCGGCGGGTGTTTTTCTTCGTGAGTTCGTGGCCCCAGATGCGCAGCACGCGCCAACCGGCGCGGCGGAGGGTGCGGGTGACGTAGCGGTCGCGGGTCTGGTTGCGGGCAATTTGTGATCGGTTGCGCCCATAGGGCACCATTCGAACGGCAAGGCGCAGTTGGTGCGCCGGTCGGATCACCCCGTGCAGCCGCCTGCGGATGACGCCTATCGCCCCGACCCCGCCGCGATGCAATGGCGCGTCGAGCGCCTTATCGCGTAGTGCTCAGGAGCGCGGCCACCGACGCAACGGCGCCCGACGAGCGGACCGGACATAAAGAATTCGCAGGGAATTCTCCCGAACCATATACGTAACGTGATACTTGAAACGCGTGAGGTAACCACAGCGTATGCCTGGTGCGATCTCCGGGCAGGATTCGGGATAGACCCGCAGGCGCTTTTCCCACCCGGCATACTCATCAAGAAACGCCGAACCTAGTCTACGCTCGGACTCAAGGTAACGGGCGGCGGCGATCAGTTCGGCCTCCGCCAACCGATTGAACGATACCTTCATTTCAACGCCGCACGCGCCCGCCTGAGAACAGTCGCCGAAGGCGTGCCGGCATCGCCGTCAATGTCCATCTGCAAGGCGCGCAGAGCACTTACGGTCGCGAGTTCTATCTGAACGAGCCGTTGTTGGATGGCCGGACCGGCGAGTTTCGGTTTAGCGATGCGCGAGGCGCGCTTGGCGGCGATCAGCGTGGACATGGTGAAAGAGCTAGGGGTTTGCCGGCGAAATGCAAGCGGACGGGGGCTCGGCGCGGAGTCGCGCCGTCATCTCCTCAAACGAAAGTGCTCTCGCGGGGTCGGTCCGATGGGCAGCCAGGCGACGTTCGATCTCATCTTCATCAGTGGGAGAAAAGGACGACTCATCGAGATCAAGCGCGCGACGAAACAGGATCTGGCGCTCGGCCACGGAGAGTGTCGGCAATTCGGCCATGACTTCGGTGAAGCTCATTAGGGCAAGTGAGGCGAACGACGTGTGATACCCATTCCCGCAAGCTTTAAGACTTTAGCGCGAAGACGCCAAGATCGAACCCAAGATCGCAAAGTCACACATGCATTTACTTCGCGGCATTCGCGGTTCTTTGCGTCTTCGCGTTAAAAATCTGAACGGTTCGGCTATCTGGGGTGACGACAAGCACGCGCTTCATGTTCTCGATGCGCGACCCGGGCATGATGGCGGAAAGAAATGGGTGTGAACTGAAAGCAAGCCGCGCAGACTCTACGGAACCAATCCCGCGCGGCGAAAGCGGGCGGCAAGGCGGCGGGTGTTTTTCTTCGTGAGCTCGTGGCCCCAGATGCGCAGCACGCGCCAGCCGGCGCGGCGGAGGGTGCGGGTGACGAAGCGGTCGCGGGTCTGATTGCGGGCGAGCTTTGTTTCCCAGAATTCCGCGTTGGTCTTGGGCTGCGTGGCGTGGATCGGATTAATCGGAATCTCGACACATCCCCTTAGGTCTGTGAGCCATTACCTAATGGAGCAAACTGAGAAAAGCATAGCGAACGACTCATGTGGTTGGGCGAGCAACTTCCCTGTTTTTCAAGGTGCAACGGTCGATGAAGTCATCGGGTTACTCAGCGCCTATGTCCGCGATGCGTCTCCTGAACAGTTTCGAGCTTGGAAGAACTATGTTAAGCCACTGCAAAACGAGTGCGCGGGCGTTCTTACCACACAACCTCGAGCCGTGAATTACGGTGCCGTGCTGGAATATCTAATGCCTGAGAGTTCCAAACGGGTGGACGCTGTGCTGCTCATCTCAGGCGCAGTGCTGGTGGTTGAGCTGAAGGGCGACGGAAATTACCAACCAGAGTATATCGAACAGGCCGCAGACTATGCCCGTCGGCTATATTGGTATCATTCACTATGTGGAGAGGAGCAGGTTCGGGTTCATAGTTTACTTGTTTCATATGGCGAACGCCTGCCCGACGAGGTCCGCGAATTTCATACCCTTACCCACCTGTCTAGACTACGGGATGCTGTCGTGCGCTTTGATCGCCCGGCCGAATCGGAACCCATACCGGTTGATAAGTTCATCGCTCCTGAGGTGTGCCAACCCGCTCCATCCCTTGTCCAAGCAGCGCGACAGTTTTTTGCCAATAATGCGCTGCCGCGTATCAAACGTATCGATGACGTAACTCGTGGCGCAGTGAATCGCGTCGTCGCTGAAATTCATGATGCGCATAAGCAAAAGCGCAGGAAGTTGATTTTGGTCAGTGGTGTCCCTGGTGCTGGAAAAACGTTTGTCGGCCTTCAGATCGCGCATGAGTCGTTTCTGGATGATCTCGCGGAGGTAAATGCGGTAGGCGCTAAACCCACATCACCGGCGGTTTTTCTTTCAGGTAACGGACCGTTGGTTGACGTGCTCCAATACGAGTTGAAACGGGCCGGTGGCGATGGACGTGTTTTTGTTCGAGGAGTAAAAGAATTCGTCGAGCGTTACTCGAAAAAGAAATCGGGTCCGCCACCTCATCACGTTTTGATTTTTGATGAGGCTCAACGGGCTTGGGATGAGCATAAAGTTAGAACCAAACACAAAGATGCATCGGCTGTGTCTGAGCCCGAGACGTTTGTTCGCTTTGCGGAAAAGGTGCCCGGTTGGAGCGTTGTCATGGGTTTAATCGGAACGGGTCAGGAAATTCACTCAGGAGAGGAGGGTGGCGTTGGGCTTTGGGCAGAGGCGGTCAATAAATCATCCTTGGAATGGGAGGTCGTCGCACCTGAGGCGTTTCGACCGGTCTTCGCGGGCACAAAAGCAAAATTTAGCGGCTACGAAGAATTACATTTGGCGAAATCCGTGAGATTTCACTTTGCCGCGGGCTTGAGCGACTGGGCAGCAGGTATTGTCGAGGATTCAGTGCCCACCGCGACGTTAGCTAAACTTGCCCAAAGCCTGATCCACGAGGGTTATCAAATCCGGATCACTCGTAGTCTTGATCGTGCGCGTCAATTTTTGTGGGAGAAATACAGGCACACACCTGACGCTCGCTTTGGCCTACTGGCTTCTAGCCGCGATAAAACCTTAGATGTAACTGGCGTTGATGCCTCCCGGTTTTTGAGGACAGGTCCTTGGTATGCCGAACCCGAGAACTCACCGAGTTCCTGCCGCCGTTTGCAGGAGGCGATTACGGAGTTTTCAGCTCAAGGGTTGGAGCTGGATCACACGCTCGTTGTATGGGGAAATGATTTCTTGAAAAAGGACGGTCAGTGGGATGCTTCGCAAGCCAAGCAGTATCAGAAAAAATCGGCCGTTAAGGATCCCCTCCAACTGCGTCGCAATGCCTATCGCGTGCTACTCACGCGCGGTCGCGAAGGTATGATTTTATGTTTGCCGGCGATCATCACTGATCTCGATGAGACTTATACGTTTCTCGTCGGAGCTGGATGTGAAGTTTTGGACTAAGACTCGATGGTTCAGGGCTGTTTTCCGAAAATGCGTCCATCTTTTGTTTGGATCGTTCGATCCGCTAGGCGGCGCACGCTAACGATGTAATCATCGATGCTGACCGCATCCTCAAATGGACGTTCACGCGCCATGAACTGTCGCCAGTATTCCATCTGTGTGTCTGCTATTTCTTCCTGTGCTTTGCGTTTGGAACAGTAAGTCACCGGATAACCGTCCTCATCATACCAAGACGGCATTGGCCCTTGAAAAACCGTGTCTATAAAAAGGGCGAAAACGTATTTATTGGAATCGCGCTCCGGCGCTTTGGTTTTAGGCATCCCGTGAGCTTACCAGATTTATGACTTATAAGTTAATGGACGATGAGTCATAAATTGGCGGTCAAAGTCATTACCGCTACCTCACCGCGATCGGTTTCGAGCCAGCCTTCGGCAAAATCACTTTCAGATGCAGGAAGCGCCGGGGCTGGGTGGAGAAATCGGCGGGGGCGGTCACGTTTACGATCCGGCCCAGGGTGCGGGGCGTGGCCGGGCTTTTCTCGGACCCCGACCAGCGTGTCGGGTGGATTGGCGGGATCTGGATCCATACCGCAGAACTCCGGCATCGGACCCCGACCAGCGGTCGGGGCTACAACGGACCGACTTCAAGCCACATCCCACGTTTTGCAGAACTCGACGGACACAACTCTACTCCAAGCGATGCTTCCAGTAATCTGGATGACGGCGCAGCGGCATCACCGCCAAAATCCAAACACGATCCGGCTCGTCGAGATAGACGACGGCAAAGGGGAAATGGCGCCCAAGATTGCGTCGCGCGGGCGGATCGTAACGACGGAAACGAAGCGGCGCGGCCGTTATCTCGGCGATCACCCGCTCGATCTCGTCGTAAAAGCGTCCGCCAAGGTTAGGGCCACCCTGCTCGACGTAATAAGCGGCCGCCTCGGCATATTCCTCGTCAGCCTCGGGGTGGAAAGCGTGGGGCTTCACCGGCCAACGATGCGGCGGATTTTCGCCGAGACCTCTTCTCCGGGGACAAGCCGCACCTTGCCGCTGCGGATTTCCTCGATGCGGCGATGCACCGTCTCAGACCACGCCTTCTCGTGAGTGACGTCCTGACCACCATGCGAGGCCAATAAAATGCGATCCACCAGCTCGCTGACTACGTCGTGCGGCAGCGAACGCGTTTCCTCCACAATTTGATCCAGAGTAAGCGGCATGCTGCATGACTTTGCCGACGGCCCGACCGTTGGCAACTCCGCTAACCCCCGTTTTCGCGCCCCTAAGATCCATGAGCGAAATCAAGGGAGCTTACGAGAGTAGTCATGATGCACGGTAGCCTGTCGTAACCTTCCTTGATTTGGGGCGGGACGGATTGGGCGGGAGATGAGGGCCGTTTCGGACTTCGGACCCCGACCGGTGGTCGGGTAGTTTTTGATGTATCGGGATTCATGCCTCGGAACCCCGACCAACGGTCGGGGCTACATCGGAGAAATACATCGGAGGGCTACCTCAAACCTTACGGCAGCGTGGTGCTGCCCATGAGGTAGCGGTCGCACTCTCTCGCGGCGGCGCGGCCTTCGTTGATCGCCCACACCACCAGGCTCTGGCCGCGGCGGCAGTCGCCGGCCGCAAACACGCCGGGCAGGTTCGTGGTGTGCACGTTGTGCTCGGCTTTGATGTTGCTGCGCGGGTCGGTTTCTAAGGTGAGGGCCTTGACCAAGGCTTGCTCGGGCCCGAGGAAACCCATCGCCAGCAACACGAGCTGGGCGGGGCGGGTTTTTTCGGTGCCGGGTTGCTCGACGGGCACGAAGGCACCCTTGTCGTTTTTCTCCCACTTCACTTCGACCGTGACGAGGGACTCGAGGCGGCCTTCGGCGTCGGCGTTGAATTTCTTGACCGTGGTCAGATAGACGCGGGGATCAGAGCCGAAACGGGCGGCGGCCTCTTCCTGACCGTAGTCCACCTTGAGGGTCTTGGGCCACTCGGGCCAGGGGTTGCTGGCCTGACGCTCAAGCGCGGGCTTGGGCATGATCTCGATCTGGGTGACGCTACGGCAGCCCTGGCGCAGGGAGGAGCCCACGCAGTCGGTGCCGGTGTCGCCGCCGCCGATCACGATCACGTCTTTATCCTTGGCGTTGATGGGGCTGGCGGAGCCGTCGCCGGAGTCGAGCACGGCCTTGGTGTTGGCGGTGAGATACTCCATCGCGAGATGGATGCCGGCGGCTTCGCGGCCGGGGGCGGGCAAATCGCGGCCCAAGGTGGCGCCGGTGGCGAGCACGATGGCGTCGTGGTCCTTGCGGAGCTGGGCGGCGTCCTGGGTCACGCCGATGTGGGCGCCGCAGACGAATTTAACGCCTTCCTGTTCGAGCAACTGGACGCGGCGGAGGACGACCTCTTTTTTATCCAGCTTCATGTTGGGGATGCCATACATGAGCAGGCCGCCCGGGCGGTCGGCGCGTTCAAGCACGGTGACGGTGTGGCCGGCGGCGTTGAGCTGGGCGGCGGCGGCGAGGCCGGCGGGGCCGGAGCCGATGACAGCGACTTTTTTGCCGGTGCGCTGGCGGGGGGCGGTGGGGATGACCCAACCCTCTTCCCAGCCCTTGTCGATGATCGAGCACTCGATGTTCTTGATCGTGACGGGCGGGTTGTTGATGCCGAGCACGCAGGAACCTTCGCAGGGGGCGGGACACACGCGACCGGTGAACTCGGGGAAGTTGTTGGTCTTGTGCAGACGCTCGAGGGCTTCCTGCCAGCGGCCGCGGAAAACGAGGTCGTTGAACTCGGGGATCAGGTTGTTGATCGGGCAGCCGGAGGCCATGCCGCCGATGAGTTTGCCGGTGTGGCAGAAGGGCACGCCGCAATCCATGCAGCGCGCGCCCTGGTTGCGGAGTTTCTTCTCGTCGAGGTGGAGGTGGAACTCGTTCCAGTCGCGGACGCGCTCGAGCGGGGGCCGGTCGGCGGGGATTTCGCGGAGATATTCGAGGAAGCCGGTAGGTTTGCCCATGGGATTTGGAAGAAGGTCGGAGGTCGGAGTTTTAAACCACTAATCAACACTCATGGTCACTAATGTCGGAGCAGACGGTTGAGACGCAGCTCTGAGATTTGGTGCCTTTATTAGTGATGATTAGTGATCATTAGTGGTTTCTAAGGTTTTGATTCTTTAATTGCCGCCGACGCGGGACGTGTCGCGGGAGTTTTCTTCGAAGGCGGCCATGATGGCTTCTTCGCCGGTCAGGCCTTGGGACTGGGCTTTCTCGATGCAGGCGAGCATGCGTTTGTAGTCCTTGGGCATTACCTTGACGAATTTCGGGAAGATGGCGTCCCAGTTGGCCAGCACCTCGGCGGCGCGGGCGCTGCCGGTCAGCTCGGCCTGGCGCTGGATGAGGGCGCGCAGCTCGGCTTGCTCGGCGGCGGTCTCGATCTTCTCCATCGCGACCATGGAGAGGTTGACGTTGGCCTTGAGCTGGTCGGCGGGGTCGAGCACGTAGGCCACGCCGCCCGACATGCCGGCGGCGAAGTTGCGGCCGGTGGGACCGAGGACGACGACCTTGCCCCCGGTCATGTATTCGAGGCCGTGATCGCCCACGCCCTCGACCACGGTGGTGACGCCGGAGTTGCGCACGCCGAAACGCTCGCCGGCGCGGCCGCCCACGAAGAGTTCGCCGTTAGTCGCACCGTAAAGCGCGACGTTGCCGATGATGATGTTTTCCGAGGGCGCAAAGCCGGAGTTGGCCGGGGCGCGAACCACGATCTTGCCGCCGGAGAGGCCCTTGCCGACGTAGTCGTTGGCGTCGCCGGTGAGGCGGAAGGTCATGCCCTTGGGCATGAAAGCGCCGAAGGACTGGCCGGCGGAACCGGCGAAGCGGATGTCGATGGTATCCTCGGGCAGGCCGGCCGCGCCGTATTTGCGGGTGACCTCGCTGCCGGTGATGGTGCCGACGACGCGGTGGATGTTTTTCACCGGGAGCTCGGCCACGACCTTCTCGCCGCGCTCGATGGCGGGGGCGCAGAGGTCGAGCAGGGCGGTGAGGTCGAGGGATTTTTCCAGGCCGTGGTCCTGGGTCTGCTGGCAGAAACGGCCGACCTCGGGGCCGGCGTCGGGCGAGTAGAGCAGGCTGGAGAAATCCATGCCCTTGGCCTTCCAGTGGGTGATGGCTTTGCGCGGTTCGAGGCGGTCGGTGCGGCCGACCATCTCGTCGATGGTGCGGAAGCCGAGCTGGGCCATGAGCTCGCGAACCTCCTGGGCGATGAAGATCATGAAGTTGACCACGTGCTCGGGCTTGCCGGCGAATTTCTCGCGCAGGCGCGGGTCCTGGGTGGCCACGCCGGCCGGGCAGGTATTCAGATGGCAAACACGCATCATGATGCAGCCGGTGGCGACGAGCGGGGCGGTGGCGAAACCGAACTCCTCGGCGCCGAGCAGGGCGGCCATGATGACGTCGCGGCCGGTCTTGAGCTGGCCGTCGGTCTCGACCGCGATGCGGGAGCGCAGGTTGTTCAAGACGAGGGTCTGGTGGGTCTCGGCGAGACCGAGTTCCCAAGGCAGGCCGGCGTGCCAGATGGAGTTCTGGGGCGAAGCGCCAGTGCCGCCGTCGTGACCGGAGATGAGCACGACGTCGGCGTGGGCCTTGGCGACGCCGGCGGCGATGGTGCCGACGCCGACCTCGGAGACGAGCTTCACGCAAACCTTGGCCCGCGGGTTCACTTCCTTGAGGTCGAAGATGAGCTGGGCCAGATCCTCGATGGAGTAGATGTCGTGGTGCGGGGGCGGCGAGATGAGGCCCACGCCGGCGGTGGTGTGGCGGGTCTTGGCGACCCACGGGTAAACCTTGCTGCCGGGGAGCTGGCCGCCCTCGCCGGTGTTGGATTTGCCGCCGATGCGGTTCATGGCGATGGCGAGCGTCTCGTGGGCCTCGCTGGAGATGGAGCCGTAGGACATGGCCCCGGTCTTGAAGCGGGCGAGGATCTTTTCGATGGGCTCGACCTCTTCGAGCGGGATGGCGTCGGAGGGCTTGAAGTCCAACATGCCGCGCAGGGTGCACATGTTTTTCGACGTGTCGTTAACCAGACCGGTGTAGGCCTTGAAGGTGGTGTAGTCGCCGGTGCGGACGGACTTCTGGAGGGCGTGGATGGATTCGGGGTTGAAGAGGTGGTATTCGCCATCGGAGCGATACTTGAACTGACCGCCGGCGGGGAGCGCGTGGTCATGGACGTTGCGTTCGCCGAAGGCGTCGCGGTGGCGCATGAGCACCTCTTGCGCAATGACATCGAGACCGATGCCGCCGACGCGGGAGGGGGTCCAGGTGAAGTAGTGGTCGATGACGTCCTGGCGCAGGCCGACGGCCTCGAAGACCTGCGCTCCGCGGTATGACTGGATGGCGGAGATGCCCATCTTGGAGGCGACTTTGACGACGCCCTTGGCGGTGGCTTTGACCAGGTTTTTGCAGGCGGTCTTGTGATCGACGCCGGCGAGCACGCCCTCGTGGATCATCTCGTCGATGGACTCGAACGCGAGGTAGGGATTGATGGCGCTGACGCCGTAGCCGAGCAGGACGGCCATGTGGTGAACCTGACGGGCTTCGCCGGTTTCGAGCACGATGCTGACCTGGGTGCGAAGGCCCTCGCGGATGAGGTAATGGTGCAGGCCGGCGACGGCGAGCAGCGCGGGGATGGGTGCGTAGTCCTTGGTGACGCCGCGATCGGAGAGGATGAGGATGTTTACCTCGTTGTCTTCGATGGCGCGGCGGGCGAGCACGCAGAGTTCCTCCATGGCTTTGGAGAGGCCTTTTTCGCCACGGGAGACACGGAAGAGGATGGGTAACACGTCCACCTTGAGGCCGGGAAGCTGGAGGCGGCGGATCTTGGCGAATTCCTCGTTGGTGACTACGGGCAGATCGAGCTGGACGCGGCGGCAGGCGGTGGCGCCGGGCTGGAGCAAGTTGCCCTCGGAGCCGAGGCGGGTCTCGGCGGAGGTGATAATTTCTTCGCGGATACAGTCGATGGGGGGATTGGTGACCTGGGCGAAGAGCTGCTTGAAATAATCGTAGAGCAGGCGGGGCTTGTTGGAGAGGACGGCGAGCGGGGTGTCGTTGCCCATGGAGCCGATGCCCTCGACGCCGTCCTTGGCCATGGGCAGGAGGATGGCGCGTTCGTCTTCGTGAGTGTAGCCGAAGGCGAGCTGGCGCTGCTGGAGCGTGTCGCGGTCGGGCACGGGAAGCTCGGGGGCGGCGGGCAGGTCGTCGATGTGGACGAGGTGCTCATTGAGCCAGTTGCGATAGGGGAACTCGGCGGCGAGCTGGCGCTTGATCTCGTCGTCGGGCACGATGCGACCCTGTACGGTGTCCACGAGGAACATGTGGCCGGGTTGGAGGCGGCCCTTTTGCACAACGTCGGCGGCGGGGATGTCGAGCACGCCGGCCTCGGAGGCCAGGATAACGAGATCGTCCTTGGTCACGTAGTAGCGAGCGGGGCGGAGGCCGTTGCGATCGAGCACGGCACCGATGACGTGGCCATCGGTGAAGGTCATGGCGGCGGGGCCGTCCCACGGCTCCATGAGGCACGCGTGATATTGGTAGAAGGCCTTGCGGGTGTCGTCCATGGTCTCGTGGTGAGACCAAGGCTCGGGGATCATCATCATGACCGCGTGCGGCAGGGAGCGACCGGCGAGGTGCAAGAGCTCCAGCGTGTTGTCGAACATCGCGGAGTCGGAGCCGTTGGGATTGATGACCGGAAGGATTTTCGAGATGTCGTCGCCGAAGGCATCGGTGATGAAGTGGGCCTGGCGGGCGTGCATCCAATTGATGTTGCCGCGCAGGGTGTTGATCTCGCCGTTGTGCGCGACGTAGCGATACGGGTGGGCGCGATCCCAGCTCGGGAAAGTGTTGGTCGAGAAACGCGAGTGAACCAACGCGATGGCGGTGGCCATGAGCGGGTTTTTCAGATCGGGAAAATACGAGGCGAGCTGGGTGGTGAGCAGCATGCCCTTATAAACCAAGGTTCGCGAAGACAGGCTGGGGAAGTAGCAGACCTCGGCGCCGAGGAAGCCTTCATCGCGAAGCTCGGCAATGGCGCGCTTGCGCACGACGTAGAGCTTGCGCTCAAAGGCGAGCTCGGTGGCGAGCTCGGTGGGGCGGCCGATGAAAAGCTGGCGGATGTAGGGTTCGCTGGCCTTGGCGGTTTCGCCGAGGGTGGAGTTGTCGGTGGGCACGGTGCGCCAGCCAATGAAGGAGAGCCCCTCGCCTTGGACCACCTGGGCGATCTTTTCCTCGATCTTGCGACGGTGGGTGGCGTTGCGCGGCAGGAAGAGGTGGCCGGTGCCGTAATGACCGGCGGCGGGCAGGGTGAGGCGGGCCTTCTTGGCGGCGTCCACGCAGAAGGCGTGCGGCACTTGGAGCAGGATGCCGGCGCCGTCGCCGGTGTTGGGCTCGCTGCCGGCGGCACCGCGATGGTCGAGGTTTTCGAGCACCTGAATGCCCTGGCGCAGGATGGCGTGGGTGGCGCGGCCCTTCAGATCGGCGACGAAGCCGACGCCACACGCATCGTGCTCAAACCAAGGATCGTAAAGACCCTGCTTGGCGGGGCGGCCAGTGCGGGGCTGGCTAGCGGACTGTACGGGGGAGGCGACGGGAGGGCGCGAGTTATTCACAGCGAAAAAAGATGGGGCGAGGGCGAAAACATCTAGGGTCAGGGCGGAGGTACTATTAAAACGATTATTAGCTCCTCGCACGGAGATATTCGTAAACAAAAAAACGGCCCCTCTTACAAGGAGCCGCTAAAAAAACATATCACGAGGGATAGGCAGAAGGCCCGTCCCGTGACTGCGGGGGTTAAAAAAACCGCACCGTCTTGGCGGCCATTCTGGCGTGCTCGGCATCGGAGCAACCGGCGTTGGTGGGGACGTCCACCCCTTGATCCACCGGTTTGATGAGGTCATTGGATAGAAGGTAGTTTTCCACCTCTTCGCCGGAGATATCGGCCAGCATCACGCCGTCGATTTCAACACAGGGGGAAAGGGGCTGGCCGGACTTGGCGACCATCTCGGCGTAGTTTTCGCGGTTGTTGATGATGTCGATATCCTCGAAGGCGAGGCCGTGCTTGCGCATGATGGCGCGCACGCCGTGGGACCAACCGCAGGAAGGCTTCAAGTAGGCTTTGATTTTCATATGTTGAAGAGAGCACCCAAAGCAGAAAGTCGAAAGGTGCAAGGCCGGTGTGGGCGCGCCCGAGCTTCGATCTTCGGCCCAGGCGAGAATTGACCCTCAGGGGGCGCAGCGGCGGGATGGGCGTGCCGCGAACAACCGCATGAAAACCATCCTCCTCCTTTTTGCCTCCAACGTCTTCATGACCCTGGCCTGGTATGGGCACCTGAAGTGGAAATTTCTCGAAGGCAAAAACCTGCTGACCGTCATTGTAGTCTCCTGGCTGATCGCATTTGCCGAGTACTGCCTGATGGTGCCGGCCAACCGCATCGGCTACGCGCAAGGCTTCAGCGGCTACCAACTCAAGGTCATCCAGGAAGCCATCACGCTCACGGTATTCGTCGGCTTCGCGTGGCTCGTACTGAAGGAGCGGCTAACCTGGAACTACGCAGTGAGCTTCACTCTCATTTTTCTCGCGGTGTGGTTCGCAGTGGCCTTCAAACCCGCCGCGCAGGCCGCCGGGGGCAACCCCTGAATACTGTTCGGTTGAACAGTATTCGCGCTTGCCACACCGCCCGCCACCACTTCCGTTAACTCATCCTTGCAGCCGGGCGATTGCCCGGCTCCCAAAAAAAAACAACAAAAACATACCCGTCATGTCCAAAGCCGCTCCCGCCAAAACCGCCGCTCCGTCCACCGCCGTCGTCGCCGGCCCCGATCGCAAGAACCTCGATCTCGCCGTCAGCTCCATCACCAAACAGTTCGGCGAAGGCTCGATCATGCGCCTCGGCGATAACCACAAAATGGCCGTCGAGACCGTCTCGACCGGTTCGCTCGCCATTGACCTCTGTCTCGGCGGCGGCGGCCTGCCCCGCGGTCGTATCATCGAGATCTACGGACCCGAATCCTCGGGTAAGACCACCTTCTGTCTCAGCGTCATCGCCGAGGCCCAGCGCCGCGGTGGCCTGGCCGCCTTCATCGACGTCGAGCATGCCCTCGACCCCAAATACGCCCGCGTGGTCGGCGTGAAACTCGACGACCTGCTGGTCTCCCAGCCCGACTCCGGTGAAGACGCGCTCAACATCACCGAGACCCTCATCCGCTCGAACTCGATCGACGTGATCATCATCGACTCGGTGGCCGCCCTTATCACCAAAGCCGAGCTCGACGGCCAGATGGGCGACATGACCATGGGCTCCCAAGCCCGCCTGATGTCGCAAGCCATGCGCCGCCTCACCGCCGTGGTGAGCAAGACCAAGTGCATCTGCATTTTCACCAATCAGATTCGCGAGAAGATCGGCGTCATGTTCGGCAGCCCCGAGACCACCTCCGGCGGCCGCGCCCTGAAGTTCTTCTCCTCGATCCGCATCGACATCCGCCGCAAAGACCAGCTCAAGACCCCGGACGGAAAAATCATCGGCAACCGCACCAAGATCAAAGTGGTCAAAAACAAGATCGCCCCGCCCTTCACCGAGTGCGAATTCGACATCATGTATGACGAGGGCATCAGCCGCACCGGCTCCCTGCTCGACCTCGGCCTGGAACACAAAATCCTGGAGAAAAAAGGCTCCTGGATCGCCTACCAAGGCGAACTCGTCGGCCAGGGCCGTGATGCCGCCAAACTCGCGCTCAAGGAAAAGCCCGAGCTAGCCGCCAAGATCCAGACCGCCATCCAGGAGAAAGTCAGCGTGGCCGGCGGCACCGTGGTGACCGGCAGCGCCGAAGAAGATACGGAGTAAGCCGCCTTCCCTGCCCTGCCCCGCCGATACCTTGGCGGCTACGGCTAAATCCCAAAACGCGCCTCGGCTTCGGCCGGGGCGCGTTTTTTTTGTGCACCCGCCGGGCCGCGCGAGAAATTCGATTTCTCCTCTTCCGCTCTCCGCCCCGGCCGGGTATGAGTGAGCCCTTATGATCAAAGGCCAGAAAGTCGTCTGCATCAACGACACCTTCCCCGCGCTCATCCGCGCCATCTACAAACAGCTCCCGGTCAAAGGCACCACCTATACCATCCGGGAGGTTTTTCTCGGACGCGAGAAGGTCGTCAAAGGCGGCGACTCCGCCACCGTGGGCCTGCTGCTGTCGGAGCTCACCAACCCGCAGGACCCCTTTCATCAAGGCAAACAAGAGCTCGGCTTCAGCTCGGAACGCTTCGCCCCGCTGGAGGAAAAATCCGACGATGCCGCCATCGGCGAAGAGGCTGGCGAACTGGCCGGCGCAGGCACGGGCAACGACAAGCCGCACTCCGGCTATTGGCAGAATTGAGCTTTCCCCGCGTCCGGCCTGATCGCTGATCGGGCCTTTTTCATGCGGCCTCGACCACCGGTCGGGGTCGCATCCATGGCCTCACTCACGGGAGGCGCGGACACAAAAAACCGCCGTCTCCCGAAGGAGACGGCGGTCGTTGATGACGGCAAAAAAGCCGACGCCCAGAGGAAGGATTACTTCTTCTTGGCGACGGTCTTCTTGGCGGCAGCCGGCTTGGCCGCAGACTTAGCGGCGGGCTTAGCGGCGGCCTTTACGGCAACCTTCTTAGCGGGGGCAGCCTTCTTTGCAGGGGCTGGTGTTTTGGCAGCCGGAGCAGCCTTCTTTACCGTCGTTTTGGCAGTAGCCATGATGTGTCTCCTTGTGTGGTTGGTTCTGGTATACACCGGACGAAAACCTAGGTGAGGTCCGCCGGACACCGCGCATTTCGCGCTGCGTGAGCGGCAGCATCCATGACGCGCTTCGCATTGCAAGCATCAGATGCAAAACTCGCACACTTTTCGCATAAAAAGCAACTGTATTCAAATAATCGATTCGCCTTTTCGGGCGGTTTTTAATGGTCGTAAAAGCGATTTGCGCCCGCCGCGGCCGGTCTTGATGATGACCGGCTAAACATGCACTCCGTGATTCCAGAGCTCCTCCTCCTGCTCGCCCTGCTGCTCGCCAACGGGTTCTTCTCGATGGCGGAATTGGCCGTCGTGTCCTCGCGCAAGACCAAGCTGCGCGAGCTCGCCGAGGAGGGCGATACCCACGCCGCGCGCGCCCTGGCCGTGGCCGAGCACCCCACCCGCTTCCTCTCCACCGTGCAGGTCGGCATCACCTTCGTCGGCACGCTGGCCAGCGCGGTCGGCGGCGCCTCGCTCGCCAGCAGCCTCGCCACCTTGCTTGCGGAAATGCCCGTCGTCGGTCCGCACGCGGAGGCGGTCGCGCTGGGCGTGGTCGTGGTCTTCATCACCCTGGCTTCCGTCGTGATCGGCGAACTGGTGCCCAAGCGCGTGGCCCTCTCCAATCCCGAAGGCATCGCCCGCCGGGTGGCCGGCCCCGTCGCCCGCCTCTCCTCCCTCGCCCACCCCGTGGTGCTCGGCCTCACCTGGATGACCGAGATCATCCTGAAAATTTTCGGCCTCGGCAAAGCCCGCGACCAATCCGTCTCCGAAGGCGAGATCAACGACCTCGTGCAACAAGGCCTGCGGACCGGCGCCTTCAACCCCACCGAGAGCGAAATGGTCGCGGGCGTGCTCGAGCTCGACCAGCTCGGCGTCACCGCGATCATGACCCCGCGCCCAAAAATGGTGTTCCTCAACCTCGACGATCCGGACGAGATCAACTGGCGGAAAATCGTGACCAGCGGCCACTCGCGCTACCCGGTTTACACCATGCATCGCGACCAGGTCGTCGGCGTGGTCACGGTGAAAGCCATCTGGGCCAACTCCGCCTTCGGCCTGCCCGCCACGCTCAAAAACGTCATGTCCCCGCCGCTCATCGTGCCGGAGTCGATGACCGTTATCCACCTGATCGAGCAGTTCCGCAAAACCAGCCAGCACCTCGCGCTCGTCACCGACGAGTTCGGCGCCATCCAGGGCCTGGTGACCATGATCGACGTCATGGAGGCCATCGCCGGCGATCTGCCCGAACGCGGCCGCCGCTCCGCCCCCGAGGCACGCAAGCGCGAAGACGGCTCCTGGTTGATCGACGCCACCCTGCTCGTGCCAGAGTTCAAGGACCTGCTCAAACTCGACGAACTTCCCCACGAGGAAACCGCCGAGTACAAAACCGCCGGCGGCTTCGTAATGACCTACTTCGGCCGCATCCCCAAGGCCGGCGACCACTTCGCCCACGGCGGCTGGCGCATCGAGGTCATCGACATGGACCGGCACCGCATCGACAAGCTGCTCGCCACTCCCCTGCCCGCTTCCGAGGACGACGAGAACGAGGAAATCAAAGGCTGAGCAGCCGCTTACGCCGGGGCCAGGAACTTGCGCATAAGTGCCAGCAAGTTCCGCTTGTCGGACGCGAAACCCAGGCCAGATTCGCCACCCTGTGTCCGACGCCGATCCATGCAAGACCCCTTCACCGGACAAACGACCGTCCTCCAAGGCGGCCGCCATCCCGGCCGCGAAGCCCAAGCCGCTCTTCAACACGATCACGAGCGAAGACTGGAAGCGTTCGCTCGCTTCCGCGCGGCAGCGCAGGAAGTCGGCATCGGAGCGGATCCAGACGATGATCTCTTCCTCTGGGAAGCCGACCAACTGAGCCTGCTCGCCGCCGCCGATCTTTTTTGGGGCGAACTCGACGCCGCCGCGCGCGCCTTTCGCGCCACCCTGCCCATCGTGCCGCTGGATATGTTTGGGTTTCCCGAAGACCACGAGGACCCCATGGGCGAAGGCAGCCCGCGCCTGCACCGCATCGGCAGCGGAGTGGAGGCCAGCGCCTTCCAGTCGGTCCACGACGGCTCGATTTATAAATTCTACCTCCCGCGCGAGGAAGGCCGCATCGGCGGCACCTTTGCCTTCGCCGCCACCACCGCCAGCGACGGCATGGACGCACCCGCCCTGAACGCCGACGCCTGCCTGGGCAGTTACCAGGATCTGCTGGAGAAACTCCGCCTCATCCTCGCCCTCGACGGCATGCCGACCGAAGTGCTCGGCATCACCCCGGAAGGCGTGGTCATCGCCAAACAAACCCTGGGCGAACGCCTGCCCGAGGACGCCGACGTGAGCGCGCTACTCCCTGCGGCACTGATCCCGATCCCGGCGCGCTTCCTCCGCGCCCACCGCGACCACCCGCGCCTGGTTTTTGTGCAGGGCGAGGCGTGGTTCGTGGCCGACACCCACGCCAAAAACCTCGTGCGCGATCAGGCCGGCCAACTGCGCGTCATCGACCTGTTGACCGCCCCGTTTCCCGTCGCCCTGGCCGAGGCCGATCCGCTCATGCGCGACTGGCTGCAACGCGTGGCCGCCAATCCCGCCGCCGGCCTCCTGCGCGAGAGCGACGACGACGAACTCTGAGATGCAGCCCCGACCGGTGGTCGGGTTTTCGGGCCAGCCCCGACCACCGGTCGGGGCTACACCAAGCGCCGTGTAGGCACTAAATCACTTGGCCGGAGCCGGCGCCGGTGCGGCGGCCTTAGCGGCCTTGGCGGCTTTCACGAAAGCCTCATACGCGGCGGTCACGCTCTTGGTGTAACTGGTTTCGAGGTCGGGATAGAGCGCGATCGCCGCCTGCACCGCTTTGGAATAGTCCGGACTCTTGCCCGCCTTGGCGTGGAGATAGACGGCGTAATCCGTGATCGAATCGAAGGATATCGAGGAGGTGGACTTGACGTATTCCGGACCACCGAGGGCGGCCATCGCGCCGGCTTCCTTGCCCTTTTTCTTGAGGAAACCGCCCGCCAGGCCGCCTCCGGGGACGACGCTGCCGAGGCCCTTGGCGGCGGCGCTGCCCGCCTGTTCGCCGGCGATGTTTCCCACTTGGGCGGTGAGCGCTTTTTTCGCCCACTCGGTCAGATTGCCGGAAGCGTCGATCGGCAAAATATACTTACCGGTCGTGCCCTGCGCCGCAGCCGGAGCAGCCAGATCGACATTATAAGCGGAGAACTTCGTATTCAACTCGGCCAGACGTTGCACGATGGCGACCGCGCGGGCGACGGCATCAAGAGTCTCGCTCCTTACCCCCAGCGGCAAAGCCAGAGACAGGCAGAGCAAGAATAGAAAACGAAAGCTGGTTTTAAGTTTCATGCGTTCGCGAGGAATTCACTGCGGACACTTTAGGTCAATCACGGTCCTGCGACTCTGGCAGACCTACCCCGGCAAAGTGTAACCAAATTGGTTACACTTTGCCGGGGTAGGTTTCGTCGGGGGGAGGGGTGGGCTGGAACCAGGCTTCGTAGGCCAGGGTGGCGAGGCCCCAGACGAAGGCGGCGGCCATGGTCAGGCGGCCACCAAGGGCGACTTGGGCGGCGATGTGGGTGTCGTGGCTGAGGGCGTTCCAATGGGTAAGAAGATATTCCCAGTCGTGGCCCTCGATTTCGCGGCCGGTGCCTCCTCCCAGTAGCGGCAGTTCCAGCGCACGGGCATCGGCGATGTAGGGCGCGACATCCAGCGCGGCATGACCCGCCCACCACAGACACACGGCGGCACCGTAGGCGTCACGGTTTTTGATATAAAAGGCCACCGCGATCCCCAACGGGAAGAGCACTTGCAGGCCGCTGCCCATAAAAACCATGAACGTGTGCGGCGCTCCGATCATCATGGGAATGGCGTGGCCGGCTTCGTGGATCACCAGGTGCACGCCGTGCATGGGACCGGGATCGAAACCGAGATCATCGAGCGAGATTTTGAAATACGGGGCGGACCAAACGATCAGGCCCACCATGAAGAGTGCGCTGGCGATCAGGTTCCACGCCGCTCTCGGAGTGTCGCGGGGAAACAAGCAAACCAGCAGTCGGACCAGGAGTGCATTAAAGAGGTTCACAAGTTTGCGTTTTTAGCGGGAACCGATTGCCTAAACGAGGGTCAATTGCGACCGTAACTCAAAAAAAACTCCCAACCAATCCCACCCTCAATCCTATGAAACTACTCCGCCTTGTCCTCGCTTCCTTGGTCGCCTCGTTCGCCGTCGCCGCTTATGCCGGTGGTTCCTGCTCAAGCTGCAGCAAAGAAGCCAGCAAGGACACGAAGTCCGAGAAGAAGGTCGAAGAGAAGAAGAGCTAAACTCGCTCGGTTTAACTCCTTTAAAACAGGCCGCGTCGCTCATCGACGCGGCTTTTTTATTTTTTGGAGCCGCAGCGTTAGGACTGCGGTCTACACGTCGGGACAGAAGCCGTAGAGCAGGTCGTCGCGGCCTTTACCCGGCCACTCGATTTGGTTGATGCGTTGGTGGCGCATGACGGCGAAAACCAAGTCGTTGAGCGCGGCCTCGAAGCCCAGGATGGAGTAGAGGGGAGGCGCGTCTATACGGAGCACGAAAGCAGCCAGTCCCACCTCCTGGAGCATGCGCACGGAGCGGTCCACCATCTCGGCTTCAGCGGCGCTGCCGCCTTGCAGGAAGATAACCGGCTTGGGCGCGGCATTCATTTGCTGGAAAGGGCCGTGCGCGAATTGCAGGAAATCGCTGATCGGCGGGCAGGGCCAGTAAACGCCCTCCATGAACTTGCAGGCCAGATTTTGGCTGAAGTCCGAGATGGGGGCGGCGGTGACGAGATTAAACCCGCCCGACCACGCGCTGGGCAGGCGGAGCATGGCATCGAGCAGGTCGCGCGGGGCCTGGGCGGCGAGCAGGTCGGCGAGCAAGGCCGGGCTGGGCAGAGGCGCCCGGCAATCGGGGAACTGGGCGGCGAATTGCAGGGCCGCGAGATACCCGGCGAGCGGGCCGACGAAGCGGATTAGCGTGGTGTATTCCTCGGCCAGCGGGAACTCGATCAGCTCGTTGCCCTCGTCGAGCAGGTTTTGCAGCAGGGCGGCGCGGTCGGGTTTGCCGGCGGCCAGAGCGGCGGCGGGGGTGCTGGCGGTGAAAAGCACGGTGTGGGCGAAGGCGCGGCGACGGCGTAGCGCGATCTGGGCGTTGGGCGAAACGCCTTGGGAAAACACCACCAGGGTCTTGCCCGCGAAGGCACCTGCGGCCGGCTCGACAAAGCCCGAGAGCGGGAGGTAGGCGGCGGCACGCTCGGAGTAGAGATTGAGCAACATCACCAAATAACGCGCGTGGGCTTCGCTGCTGCCGGTGCCGGTGACGAGGAAGCGGGTGCTGGCCAGTGTGCGGGGCAGGAGCGGTGCCGGGCCACGCGTGAGCATGGCGGAGAGGATCGCAGGCACGGCGGCCAAACGGGTGGCAAGGAGAGCGTGGCCGAGCGGATCGGCGGCGGAAGAGGTGGACACGACGAAGAGTAGAGCAGGGTTCGGGCCGGGTGGCGCAGAGCGGTTGGCGAGACGGAACATTAGTGCGAAACCCGGCGAGGCAACGACCACCGGTGCGAGCGGGCGATTTTAGCCCCGAATTTATACCTGAATTTGCATTCTTCGCTTTGGCGTGGGGCCGAACGTGTCGATGAGTTAAGGTGTTTGAACCCCATGTTTGCCGCGCCCGCCCCTGATCCCGTCGATGTAGAGCCGCCCCGTTCCGAGCTGGCGGCGCATACCTTGGCGCGGGTGACTCAAGGACTCGAAGGCGAGGCGGTGGCAGGCATGGCCGAGATCGTGAAGTTGATCGAGACCCTGACCCACGACGCGCTGAAAATTTCCGTGCAGGAGCTGGCTGAGATCATCGAGAAGGATGTGATCGTGACGGCCAAGGTCATCAGTGCCTCGAATCTCTTTGGCTACAAGCAGTCCTGCGGCTCGGTCGAGTCGGTGGAGGACGCGATCAAGCTGGTCGGTTTCGGCAAGATCCGCACCCTCGCGCTTTCCCTGTTGTTGATGGAAAACTTGCGTCGTCCGGGAGCGGCGGCGGTGCATCGGCAAGCCGCCACGGTCACGCTGACCAGCAGCTTGATCACCCAGGCGTGGGCGCAGGCGCGGGGGCGGGAGGATGCCGACCATGCCTTCCTGCACGCTTCGTTGCGCCAGTTTGGCGACCTGATGCTGGCGGCCTTCATGCCGGATGATTTTCAAACCGCGCGAAATCTGGCCGACACGCGCGGGATCTCGCTGGAGGCGGCGTGCCAGGAGGTTTTCGGGCTGTCAGCCGGGGAAGTCGGCTACACCCACTTGAAGGCGATGCATCTGCCGGAGAAAATGCTGGCGGGCTTGAAACCGTATAAACCGGAACTGCTCAACAGCCCTCGCTCCGACGATACGACCCAGTTCCTGCTCGCCTCCGAGATGGGCCGACAGGTGGCGGAGCTGACCTTGCGCGAGGATCTCGGGCCCGACACGTACGCGACCCGCATGTGGGAGGTGCGCAACCGGTTTCGTAAATGCATCGGACTGGACGACGATGTGATGCGCTCGATTTTTATGCTCACCGAGCAGAAGCTCGACGTGTTTGGGCGGGCTTTCGGGGTCAACGTGGTCTCCAGCGGTATTTCCAAGCGCTTCGCCAAACGGAGAGCCTCCGCGCTTATCACCGAGCTGCCGCAACTCGCCGAGCCGCCAGCGGCGGCGGTGGCGGCGGGTGGCTCGAATCCGCCGCTCGCAGCGGGCGATTCGCTGGCGGCGGTGTTATCCCTAACGGCCAATGTTTCGGAGGGTCCGGAGGCCACGGTCTTGGAGCGTTTGATGGCGGCGGTGACGACGGCCGGAGCGCGTCTGGCGGAAAAGAAATCCGCTTCGCTGCTGCCCGACCTGCTGGCGCTGTGCGACCGGGTGCTCCAGGAATGCTGGAAAACCGAGACCCTGGTGGTTTTCTGGGAAAACTCCCAGGGGCGCTACGCAGCGGGCACGATGAAGGGGGTGACGGCACGGCGCGGTCCCGCCTCGTTTTTCGCCAGCGACCGCACGGTGTTTGGCGTCGCCGCCACCCGGCAGGAAACGGTTCGCATCCACGATGCGGGCGATGCGCGTATCCGGCAGCATCTGCCGATCTGGTTTCAGGCCGAGCTGGGCTTGAAAGCCTGCCTGATCGTGCCGGCCGGTGATACGCCGGGGAGCCGCTTGGTGCTCTGTTTCGGCTGGTCGCGTTCGCAACGGGTGGACGTTTCGCGTTCCGAACTGGGCGCGCTGCGCACCTTGTTAGGCATGATCGTCGCGGCCCGGCAGAAGTCGGACTAAGGCGGAGGAATTCAGGTGGCTAGCTATTGCCAAGCGCACCCTCTGCCGCACTGTTGAAGTTCATGGGCACGCTCACCAAAACGAAAAAGCCGCAAGGTTCCCGGAAGCGAGCATCCCCGGCGACGATGGTGCCTTTGGGCGGTTTTTTTTCCGGAAGGGAACATTTGTTTGGATCGCTTTCGTTTGCTCCCGTCAAAGGCTCCGCCGCAAAGCGTCTGATTCATGCCCGTATCACCGCCGATCATAATACTTGATGCGGGTCCGGTGATAGCCGCGCTCAACGTGCGGGATCCAGACCATGAGTGGGCCAAGATGCGCCTCGGCAGCGTTAATCACCCGGCTGTTTACATCACCACGGCGGCTATCGCCGAAGCGACTCACCTTCTGCAAAATGAAGCGCGAGGTCTCAGCACCTTGGCCGCCTTTATCGAAGGTATGAGCATAGAGGATCCCGTACCTGCCGAAGTGCTCGCACTCATGGTTCGTTGGGCACCGCGCATGAATTACGCCGACGCGGGAGCAGTGCTTCTCGCTCGCCGCCACAAGGGTGCCGTCGTCATGACGACGGATCATCGTGATTTTTCTGCCTATCGCGTTCCGTTCGTATCTCCGCGCGGCGAGTTTTACGGTTAATTTGGCACGTAGTGCGCGGGGTTGAAGGCGGGGGCGATGAGGGCTAGAAACTCCAGCGCGGAGTGGGCGTCGGCAGTGAGCGCGTGGGGCGCGCCGCGCCGCACCTGCACGACGTCGCCCGGGCCGACCGGCGTGCGATGATTTTCGATCTCGGCCACGCCTTGGCCCGAAAGGATGTAGAAGTGCTCGTCCGCGCCGTGGTAGCGGCTGGAGCCCGTGGTGGCACCGGGCTCCAGGCGAAAGCGGGTGATGCTCAGGTTTTCACTACGGCCGGGCGCGGCGCGGCCGATGATTTCCTGCAACGACACGCCGGGGCCGATGGCCATGGAGGGAAGGGATTCGTTTCTGAAAACATCCCCGGCCGACGGCGGTGCGGGAGGGTGGCCGGAAATGGCCGTGGCAGGCGCATGGATAAACGCATCGCGGGTGAGGGCGGCGATGCGCCCGGCCTCGGCGGGGTAGGCGGCGGCGAGCGCTTCGCGGTAGCCGGGTTCGTAGTCGGAGTAGTCAAAACCGGGCGACAGCGTGCAGCCGAAGAAGGTATAGGCTTCGGCGTCGTCACGCACC
>JAIXRU010000237.1 GCA_027485045.1 Opitutaceae bacterium
CCACCCTCGGGATGGTCCGCACCGAAACCCTCTGCTTCCGCTGCGAGAGCCACCTCGGCCACTCCTTCGAAGACGGCCCCGCCCCCACCGGCATACGCTATTGCATGAACTCCCGCGCGCTCCACATCCTGCCCCCCCCACCCAAACCCTCACCCGCCCCCAACGCCCAGCCTTGAGCCCGCGCTGAAGTCCGCGCAGCGTAAGGTCTTAAACTCCTCCCGCCGCGCATGTCCAAAGTCATCCAATCCGCCACCGATCCGGTTAAACAGTTCTCCGTCTTCACCGAGAACCGCGTCGGCCGTCTCTCCGACCTCACCTCGCTTTTCCGCACCAACAACGTGCACGTGATGGCCCTCACCGTGCTCGACTTCACCGACACCACCATCCTGCGCCTCGTGGTGGACGACACCGACAAGGCCCGCGAGCTCATGGTGAACAACGATTTCCCCTACACCGAGTGCGATGTCCTCGCGGTCGAGATCAACGACGAGTCCGACCTGCGCGAGGTGCTCGCCGCTTTGCTCGAAGCCGAGATCAACATCCACTACGTTTACAGCTTCATCAAACGCCCCGAGGGCAAATCCGCCCTGGTCCTCAACATCGAAGACCCCGACGTCGCCGCCCAATCGCTCAACACCCACGGCTTCCGCGTGCTCACCCAGTCGGACATCACCCGCTGATCGGTTCACCGACCCGACCACAAAAAAGGCGACCCGCTGGGGCCGCCCTTTTTTACAACCAAAATTACGCTCACTCCTCCGCCGCCGTATCGGCCTCAATGGCCGAAGCCGCCCGACGTTTGGTCCGAGGACGCGCCCCCTTGGCATCGCTCGCTGCAGCTTTGACCGGGACTGGCTTTGCTTCGCCACCCGCCTTGACCGGCTTGCGCACCGCCGCCGACTTCGCCGCCTTGGCATTCAGCCAAAGTGAACTGTCCTTGGCATACCGGCTTATCCAATAAATCTCGCCCGCATGCTCGACGAAAACCGGCTTGGCCTCCGCCTCGCCCTCCGCCACCGCCTCGGGCACCACGATGCCATGGCCGGCAAGGATAGCGACCAAGGCCGCCTCTTCGCATCCCAGCGCGTTGGCCAAAAACGCCAGCGAACCCGACCACCCGCTCTTGCTGCGATTCGTCTTTAACAACAAGCGCAACGCCGACAACTGACCCTCCGCCGGAGCCGGCACATTCACGGGAACCGTCGGCACCGTAGCCGTAGACACCACCGGAACCGGGGCGTCAGCCACCACCGTCTCGGCCACCGTCTCGGGTGCCACCGCCAGCGGCGGCATGGCGCGAGGCACCGCCCGGAATATCGGCGGCTCGTTCGCTGGAACTGCTTCCTCGGTCGAAGCCGCCACCGGAGCCGCCGGCGCACCCGTTTCCGGAACCGCCGACGAGGATCCCGCCGCAGGCGCCGCAAGCTCCGCGCCGGACGAAGCCGGCGCACCCGGCGCACTTGACGCCACGCCTTCGCTCCGCTCGCGCGGCGAGGCTTCGCGGCCATTTATCCACAGCACGCCGTTGCCGTCTTTATTTACCCAATACACATAGGCTCCGATGATGTGATTCTCCGCCTTGCCGTTGGCAGACTCGGAAGGAATCAAACCGAGCTCGGCCAGCGCCGCCTTGAGCACTGCTTCCTCCACCTTGAAATATTTCGCCAGATACGAGCTGGAGCCAGAATAGCCCGGACCGCGCCGATTACGCCGCATCTGCGGCCGGATCAGGTCCAGCAAAGCTTCGCCCGCCGGCAAACTGTTCGCGGTCGCCGCCGGAGTCACCGCTGTCACCGGCGTCAGCTCTGCCACCGGAGGCGCGACGGGAGCCACCGCCGCTTCGGACGGAGGCAGTATCACCGCCACGGCCGCCGCCTGGGCCGCCTCGCGGGCCGCCGCCTGGGCGGTCGCCAGGACTCGGGCCGCTTCTCGCGCCGCATCGCGCGCGGCTTGCGCCGCCGCCTGCTGGTCGCGACGCGCCTGCTCGGCCGCTAGTCGCTGGGCCTCGCGCTCCGCGCGCCGGGCCTGCTCGGCCGCTTCCCGCGCCGCCTGCTCGGCCGCACGCTTGGCCCGCTCCGCCTCCGCCGCCGCATGTTCCTCGGCCAGCGCCACGAAAACCGGATCGGATGGATCGAGGGGCTTGGCCGGAACGATGCGATACTTCGGACGCGGTTTTTCCCGCGTATTAAGGAAAAATTGGCCGCGATTGTTTTTCTCCACCCAGTAAAGATCCCCCTCGTACTCCACGTAAACCGGCGCGTCCGTATCGTTCTCGGGAATCACGAAACCGCACTCCACCATCGCTCCGTGCAGATCCGGCTCGGGCTGGTCCCAACGCTTGGCCAGATAATTCAGCGCGACCGACTGGCCGGGCGTGGTCGGATTCTTGCGCAGGTGCGGTTTGATCGCGTCGAAAAATACCGGCAAATCGTCCTCGAACGCATCGTCATTCCAATCTTCGGAACCATGCGAAGCCTCATCGGCCAGCGCCTCGGGATCGTGGTCGCGATCGGTATCACGCAAACGGCGCAGGCTGTCGGGTCCGGCCGCCTTATCGCCCGCGCTCGCACCCTCCGGCGCATCGGCGGAAGCGCTGGCATCGCCAGCGTGTTGTTTGTGCATTAACTCGGCGCGCAGCTTGTCCGCCTCCGCCTTGGCGGCGGCGGCGACCGCCGCTTCCAGTGTCCATTCGCGCTGGGTCGGACGCCGCACCAGACCGTTGAAAACGAGCGAGTTGCTGGCGTCGGCACGAAAGTCGATAATCTCCCACTCGTCCTTGCCGAGCTGGTTAAGGTAGCTCTCCAGCATCGTAGCGGAGGCGAAGCCGCCCTTGCCGCTGGTAATCACTTTATATTCCCAAAGGGCCATAATTTGTAGGGTTTGCGTAAAAGCAGGCTCACGCATCCCACAGCCGTCCGGTATTGCCCAGCCCATTTTAAGACCTTCGTGATATTCTTAAGCCGGATCTGCTACAAATGCACCGCTTCTTGGCGGCACGCAGCCAAGCCTCGCGTCGCAAGAATCGTCATCCGCCAGCCCCGAGTTCAGGGTCTATCCACCCGCACGCAAAACAAGCGGATAAAGAAGAAGAGTTGACAGGCGGGCTCGTGTGCTTGGTTTTCTCGCCTCCCTCACGGCGGCCATAGCTCAGTTGGTTAGAGCACAAGATTGTGATTCTTGGGGTCGCGGGTTCGAATCCCGTTGGCCGCCCCATTTCCTCGAAATACGCGCTGTGTTGCGACTTTCTGCAATGCCTGTTGGCCCTTGTTTGGTCGCTGTCTCTTATCCGAACGCTTCATCTGCCCGGTAAGGCGTGTCACTGAATTGCTCGATTAACCCCTGGTCTGATTTTTTATGACTACCCGAAACTCTGGTAAGTGGCTGCTACGGATCACATCGATGCTCGTCTGCCTGTTTGGACTGGATGTTGCCGCAGCGGCCAGCACGCCGAAAACGCGTGAATGGACGGTTGGCGGGGATACTCGCCGCGCCTTGATCTTTCTGCCTGAGTCTCCGGCGGCGGGTGCGCCGGTGATTTTCGCGTTTCACGGTCATGGCGGGTCGATGGCCTTCGCGGCGCGAAGTTTTAAGCTGCATGAAAAATGGCCGGAGGCGCTGGTGGTGTATCCCCAAGGCTTGCCGACGCCGGGTGCCTTGACCGATCCCGACGGGAAAAAAAGCGGCTGGCAGTCTAGAGGGGGGTTGCAGGGCGATCGTGATCTGGCGTTTTTCGATGCGATGCTGGCCAGTTTGAAATCCGATGGTGGCATCGACCCGAAACGAATCTACGCCACGGGGCACTCGAATGGGGGCGGGTTTTCCTATCTGCTCTGGGCGAAACGTCCGGATGAATTCGCCGCCTTCGCCTCGGTGGCCGCGATTCTATCCCGGTTTGATCCGCCTAAGACGCCCAAGCCCATTATCCACATCGCGGGCAAGGCGGATCCCTTGGTCAAATTCGACTGGCAGGAACGCACCGTGCGTATCGTGCGTGAACTAAACCAATGCGAATCCGGCGCGGCGTGGAAAGCGGATGCGAGCTGCACTTTTTTCGCCTCGGCCAAAGGCGCTCCAGTGGTAGTTAAAATCCACGACGGCGGGCACCAGTATCCGGCTGAGGCTTCAGACTTGATCGTGACGTTTTTTAAGGAGAACCGCTTGGACTAGGCCCGTAGGGCCGGAAACTGCGGTTGCGGCTTTACCCGCAGGGCCAAAGGGGTGAGGTTGAAGGCACATCTTCCGGCCCCATCACCTGTACTTCTCTTAATGCCGCGGCTTCGTCTCGTAACCTTTAACATCGCACATGGCAGGGGATTGCGTCCGATCCAAGGCTTGCAAACGAAGCGCTCGATGCAGGCGCATTTGCGGCGCATCGCGGCCTTGTTGATTAAATTGGACGCCGATCTGGTGGCCTTGCAGGAGATCGACCGGGATTCGAGCTGGGCGGGAAACTTCGATCATCTGGAATACCTGCGCGCCCATTCGGGTTATGCGTTTTCTTTGCACGGTATCACCACGCAGCGCAGCGGCTTGTTCAAATTATGTTACGGCAATGCGTTTCTGTCGCGTTACCCGCTGGAGGAGGCGGAGGCGGTGGCGTTCGGCAAACGCACGGTGGGGGAAAAGGGATTTTTGTTCGCCGAGATCGTGGTCGGCGGGTGCCGGGTGCCGCTGATCAATCTGCATCTAAACTACCGTTCGCGGAAGGCGCGGCTGGAACAGGTCGGGCAGATCTTTCGCTACCTGGCGCAACGTCACAACGCGCGCTCGCCTTACTGGAATGTGCCGCCGGTAGTCTGCGGCGACTTCAACAGCTCGGGCAAAGCGAGTGACGCCACCGCCGGGCTGCTCGCCGAGTTGAACTATTTCGGGGATTACTCGGCCCACCCGGTGAACGGACGCACGTTCCCTTCGCCCTTGCCGGCTCGATTGCTCGATTTCGTGCTCGTGCCGTCCGAACTCAAGGTAGCGCGGTGCGAGGTGGTGCGCTCGTTGCTCTCGGATCACCGTCCGGTGCGGGCAGAAATCGAGTGGAGCTAAAAGCGGGGGGAGGGCCTCACAACAAGCTGCCCTGCGCGTCGCCGGCGAGGGGCTTGAGTCCGATGGCGGAATAGCCCTTGGGCGTGAGCACACGGCCCTGCGGAGTGCGTTGCAGGTAGCCTTCCTGAATGAGAAAGGGTTCGTGCACCTCCTCAAGCGTGTCGGCCTCTTCGCTCACCGCCATGGCCACGGTGCCGAGACCTACGGGGCCGCCCCGGTAGTTTTCGGCCATGACGCGCAACATGCGTTTATCCATTTCGTCGAGGCCGCGGGCGTCGATTTCGAGCAATTCCAAGGCGGCGGCGGCGGCGGCTTGGGTGATGCGTCCATCGCCGCGCTGCTGGGCGTAGTCGCGGGCAAAGTTGATCAAGTTATTCGCGATGCGGGGCGTGCCACGGGAACGGGTGGCGATTTCCTTGGCCCCGCCGTCGTCGAGCGCAACCTGGAGCAGGCCGCAGGAACGTTTGACGATGCCGGTGAGGGTTGCGGCGTCGTAGTAATCGAGCCGGGTTTGCAGGGTGAAACGGGAGCGCAGCGGGGCGGTCAGCATGCCGGCGCGGGTGGTCGCGCCGATGAGCGTAAACCGGGGCAGCGAAAGCCGGACCGAGCGGGCGTTGGGCCCTTGGTCGATCATGATATCGAGGCGGAAGTCCTCCATCGCGCTGTAGAGGTATTCCTCGACCGTTTTGGGGATGCGGTGGATCTCGTCGATGAAGAGCAAATCGCCCTCCTCCAGACTGGTGAGCAAGCCGGCGAGGTCGGAGGCTTTTTCCACCACCGGGCCGGAGGTGATGCGCACATTTCGCCCCATCTCCGCGCCGAGAATGAGGGACAGCGTTGTCTTACCCAAACCGGGCGGACCGCTGAGCAAAATGTGGTTAAGGGCTTCGCCGCGCGCGCGGGCGGCGCCGACCATGATGCGGAGGCGTTCGACCGATTTGGTCTGACCGGCAAAGTCGGCGAACGAGAGCGGGCGCAGCGCCGCCTCGGCGGTCGTGGCGGGCGCGGCGAGTTGCGAAGCGAGGTAATTCAGCCCCTTCGCGTCGGCGGGCGGCGTGGCGGCGAAGGCGGATGCGTTGGGCGCGGAGGCGGCGGAGGCTTTGGCGGGTTTGGCCATGGCGTTACTTGGTCCACTCCATCTCGGCCCCGAGGCTGCGCAGATTTTCCACGAAACGCGGATGCGCGCGTTGGATGATCTCGGCGTGGCGCACCACCGAGCGGCCGGGAATGGCGGCGGCGACCATGGCCAGCGCCACGGCGGCGCGGATGATGTAGGGCGAGTCCACCGTGGCGGGACGCAGCGGACGGTTGCCAAACACGATCAGGCGATGCGGGTCACTCACCACAGCGTGCGCGCCGAACTTGGCGAGCTCGGGGATCCAGGCGAAGCCGTTTTCGTAAACCTTGTTCCAGAAGTGGATGGTGCCGTCGCAACGCACGCTCAGCGCGATCATGAGCGGCAGGAGATCGACCGAGAAATACGGCCACGGAGCTGCCTCGATCTTGGGCAGGAGATTGCTGGTGTAGGGCTCGACGATTTTGAGCTTTTGGCCGCGACGCACGATGGCGACATCGCCCTCATGCTCGACCACGACGCCGAGTTTGGCGAAGGCGCGCACGATCAGATCGAAGTGATGGGGCAAGGCCTTGGTTACCCGCACCTCGCCGCCGGTGATGGCGCCGAGCGCGAGGAAGGTCACGATTTCGTGGTAATCGCTGCCGATGGTGATGTCGGCGCCGTGGAGCTTGGCCACGCCGGTGATGCGGATCATCGACGTGCCGATGCCCTCGATTTGCGCGCCCATAGCGACCAGCGCGGCGAGCAATTCCTGCACATGCGGTTCGCTGGCGGCGTTGATGAGGGTGGACTCGCCCCGGCCGAGTGCGGCCGCCATGGCGAAGTTTTCCGTCACCGTGACCGACATGTAGTCGCACCAATGGCGCGCGCCAATGAAGCCCGACGGCAACGCAATGACCAAGGGATCGCCCGAGCCGACCGTGGCCCCGAGCGCGCCGAGAATTTCCAGGTGCGGGTCGATCTCGCGCACGCCCAGCGAGCAACCCTTGGCGTTGGCCAGAATCGTGATCCGGTGAAGGCGGTGCAGCAGGGCGGGAAACAACAGCACCGTCGAACGCATGTCCGAGGGCAGCTCGTCGTTGGCCAGGGTGCTGCGGAAACCAGAATGGTCCAACCGCATGACGCCGGCGGAGCGATCCCACTCGATGCGCGAGCCTTGCGAGGTCAGGAAGGTGACCAGTTTATTCAGGTCCGTGATATCGGGCACATTGCGCAGCGTGACCGGTTCATCGGTCAGCAGGGAGGCGCAGAATATCGGCAGCACCGAGTTTTTATTACCGGAGGGGACGACGGTGCCCGAAAGGGGCTTGCCGCCTTGCACAATGAGATCGGCCATGGAGGGAGAAGATCGGGAAGAAGGGAACGGAGAGCGAGAAAACCGGACAAAAAAGAAGCGCCCGCCGGCAAGGGCGGACGCTTCGGAAATGCGCGGAGGCGCAGGGGGCTTGGCAAGGCTTATTAAGCCTGAGGACGCGGCGAGCCGCCTTCGGGACGGGGGCCTCCACCCTCGGGGCGAGGACCGCGACCGCGACCGCCACGGTGCCGGCGGCGACCACCACCCTCGCCCGGTGGGCGGGGCTGGCCCTGGCCCTGACCTTCGGGACGGGGGCCGCGATTTTCACCAGCGGGCTGACCTTGCCCCTGACCTTGCCCTTGATAACCGCCGCCGCCACCGGAGCGACCGCGACCACCGCGACGACCACGGCCATCGCCGCGGCCTTCGCCGCGAGGCTGGCCCTGACCTTCCGGACGAGGTCCACGATCTGTGCGCGGAGCCTGGCCAGCAGGAGCGGAGGCCTCTGGGCCGCCGCCGAAAATACCCTTTAACCAGCCCATGAAGCCCGGGCCCTTGTCGTTTTTAGCCGCTGGCGGCACAACCGGCGAGCCGCTCTTCGCGGGGACGACCGGAGTTTGCATGGCGGGACGCGGCTCGGAACGGCGCGAGTCGCCACCCTCCCGACGACGATCATCGCCACGACGCCCGCCATCGCGACCGTCGCGACGCGCGGGCTCGCCGACGGTACGACCCTCGACGGGGCGAAGAGGCTCGATCTCACGAGCCACGATGGGCTTGCGCTCGATGCGAAAAACCGGGCGATCTCCCGTCGGAGTGGCGGGAGAGGCGGGCTTGGCCGCAGCAGGCACCGGGGCGGAAGACGCCCCAGAGGATTCCCAACTCGTCACCGGGCGAGGCGCGGCGGGAGGCAGGATGTTGAGTTCGGCCTTGGGCGCGGGGGCGACTGGCTCCGGCGGCACGATCGCTGGCGCAGGGGCCGGGACGGACGCAACGGGCTCGGACACTGGCGCGACCACCAACGGGACCACCGGCGCGGGAGCGACGGCGGGCTGGCTGGGAGCAGGCACGAAGACCGGCGGGACGGCTTCGGCAACAGGTGCAGCCACGGGTTCGGGGGCGAACGGGTTAACGTATTCGGTCTTGGCGACGACTACCTGGATGGCGG
>JAIXRU010000136.1 GCA_027485045.1 Opitutaceae bacterium
CCTCCTGCAACGCCTGCGCGACGAAGCCCACCGCTTCGCCAACACCTACAACGCCGACCTGCGTTCCCAAAAAATCCGCGAAAGCGTGCTGGACGATTTCCCCGGCCTGGGCCCCGTGCGCCGCGCCGCCTTGATGGAGCGTTTTGGCGACATCGAAAAACTCCGCCGCGCCCGCCCCGAGCAACTCGCCGAGGTCGAAGGCTTCGGCGGCAAACTCGCCGCCGAACTCCACGCCTTCCTCCACCACCCCGCCCCGCCACCGGCGTAATTATAACAATTTTCCAGTGCGGGTTGATGCTAAGGCCGACGTTGGGCGTGACAGTAAACTTTGCTAAACCACTTACCGGAGCGGTCCAGCTAAAGATGGTCATCCGGGCTTGCGCCCGGTGATTTTCGCCTGGCGGCCCTCTATACGCCGGTTCCCGGAAGGTGTTTACTGCGTTTTCCTACCGGTTTCGCTTTCGGAGCCCGCCGAGGCGCGCCCGCCTAGCGGCCACAGAGTCGAAAGAGCCAATGCGCGGGTTGATGCTAACCGATGTCGGTCAGCAGGGCGTCGAGGGTGGTGTAGCCGTGAAGCTTCGTGCGGGCCGCGTTGGCGCGGTCGGGCGTAGTCAGTCCGGTGGTTTCCGCGAGGAAGATGATGTAGTCGGCAACGTTCTTAGCATAGCCGAGGCGGGCCTCCGCGCTGATCGAGTAGAAACGCGAGCGTTGGCGGTAGCCGGCGGGCGTGTGATCGCCTAGCGCGGACTTCATCGCGCGCCCCTCGGCGGCAAGGACGTAGAGGAAATTATACTCGAACCAGAACATGTGCTCCGGGTTCGGAGTGAGCGCCTCAAGGGCCGCGCGGGTGGTGTGGATGTTGGCGAAAACATCAACGGCGCGGCCGCACTTTTCGAGGCTGTCCACGATGAAAATCCGGGCCATGCGCTGCTCCGTGGCGTCCGCGCTGTAGGCGCCGGTGAGGGCAAGTTCGAGGGTGAAGCGGTGCCAGTCGCGCCAGAGCGCCTGGTCGGCGGCATCTCGCGATGCGAAGAGGGCGCGGCCCATTTCGTACGTGTAGCGTCCGCTGGTTTTGATCTCCAGGCGGGAGCCGGTGACTTCGCCCATGATGCGATAGTTTTCGGCCGATTTTCCGGAGCCGGAGTGGAAGCCGATACTGGAGCCGAAAGCGCGGCACACCGTCCACTGGCGTTCGATAAGGACGCGCAGGGCGGCGTTGTCCGGGTAGGGCATGTTTTTCTGAAAGCCGAAGGCCGGCGCGACGAAATGGATTTTCATGCCCAGGGCTTCGCAGAGGGCGAGCATGATGGCGGTGGTCTCCGGAGTGGTGAGACCCGGCAGTTCGTCGATCGAGAGTTCGCGCAAGTAGGCGCGGCCGACTTCGGTGGTGAAGGCGGTGGCGCGGGCGGCGGTGTAGAGATCGTCGCGGCGCTTCATCTTCTCCAACGAGGGCCAGACTTTTTCGAGGAGTTCGCGGAAGGCGGCTTCGTCGAGGCGCAGGCCGAGACCGTTGACGCGGGTGCGCACCGTTTCCACGAGGGCGGGATCGAGTTCGGAGAAGTTTGCGCGCGTGCCGGCGGCGAGCTCGGGCGAGAGGTCGAAGGTGATGTAGCTGGCCAGCAGGCAGCCGCGCACAAGGGCGTCTTCACGGATGTCGAATTTGCCGCCGATGGGCTGGTGGTCGGCGTTGAAGCTCCAGGCGATACGGCGGCGATGGAAGCCGTGCCGGAGCTTGGCGAGCACGCAACCGTGGCTCATGCCTTCGACACTTTGGCCCTGGTGCCCCTCGGGAACGTTCGATCCGATGAAGGGGAACGGCACGGAGTCGAGGCGGTTGTCCAGCATCGCGTTCACGTCATACACGAGCTCGCGGGGAATCGAATTCTGGTTGGCGGTGACACCGAGGCCGAGCGCCCCCATGGTCCAGTCCACGGCGGGCCAGTGCAGGGCGGTGAAGCGCGCACCGATGCCGAGCGAGCCGCGTCCGAGGTTTTGCCCGGCGGTGGGGAAAATGGTGCTCTCCGGATCGTGCGACTGGATAAGATTCTTCAGTTGAAGGAGGTTCGCGAAGGTGGCGGGGAATACGGCCTCGCTGACTCCACTGGCGGCTCCGTCGGCAAGCACGGCGGCGGCGTTGATACCGGCGGAAGCGACGAGGTGCCAGGCACAGTCGCCGGTCACGGGATCTTCAAGGAGGGTCCAGCGGCCAGCGGCGGTGGCGAACGTGCTCTTCTCCCAAGTGATCAACGCGGCCTTTTCGAGGCACTTGGTGCGCAGGGCGGGCCAATCGAGACAGAAGTCGGGACTGACGCAGGGATTGGTCGCGATACGCAGGTTGGCTTCGAGGAGGAACTGGTTGATGGGGGACATGGGAAAATAGTGGGGAGAAAACCAACTCGGCGGTGGTTAAAGACGGTAAAGACGAACGGCATTTCCGCCAAGGACGGCGGTGCGCTCGTGTTCTGACAACGTTCGCAGGGCCTGTTCGACGATCTGCTTCCAGCGGCCATACCCGACTCCGGCCAAACACACCGGCCAGTCCGTGCCGAAAAGCAGGCGAGCGGGACCAAAGGCGTCGATCACGACATCGAAATAGGGTTGGAGCTGGGCGGGCGTCCAAGTCGCGACGTCGGCCTCGGTGACCATGCCGGACAGTTTGCACGCAACATTGGGGCGGCGGGCGAGTTCGCGGATGTTTTTCGCCCACGGCTCCAGCTCGTGGGTGGCGATGCGGGGTTTGGCGATGTGATCGAGAACGAAGACCTGCTCGGGGTGTCGATCCACAAACGTGATGGTGTTGGGCAAGTGCCGCTCGAGGATGAGAATGTCATAGGCGAGACCGCGACGCGTGAGCGCGGAGATGCCGCGATTAAAATCCTCGCGCAACATGTAGGCGTCGTCGGCCTCGGCCTGGAGCACGTGGCGCAGCGAGCGAAGTTTCGGGTTGGCGGCGTAGTTATCCAGGTGGGTCTCGACGGCGGGATCGATGAGCGGGAGCCAGCCGACTACGCCGCGGATAAAAGCATGCTGCGCGGCGAAACCGAGCAGCCAGTCGGTCTCCAGGAGGGACTGCCGGGCCTGGACCGAGACGACTCCATCAACGCCTGCGGCGGCGATTTCCTTTAGCAGGTCGGAGGGCAGGAAATCGCGGCGGATCATGCTCCACTCGGGCGGAATCCAGCCGTAGTCGGCCTCGGTGAAATTCCAAAAGTGATGGTGGGAATCGATGACGGGCATGGGGATAATTCCTAGTTGCCAGCAGCCAGTTGCCAGTGGCTAAACCTCGACATGAATCTTGGTGATCGCGCCGGGATTGGCAGACCAATCGGCGAGGGCCTGGCCGGCCTCGGAGAAAGGCACGGTGCGCGTGACGGTGTCCTCGATGGGGTAACGGCCGGACGTGAGCATGGCGACGACGTCGCGAAAATCCTCCGGCGTGGAGTTTCGCGAGCCCAGGATATCGAGTTCCTTCATCACGAAATACTTCGTCTCATAGGAAACCGGCGCCTTGGCGTAACCGATATACACTACACGTCCGGCGAAACACACCTCGTCCACCGCCGCGACGAACGTGGCGGGGTTGCCCACCGCCTCGATTGCGACATCGGGGCCGTGGCCGTCGGTGAGGGCGAGCAGGCGCTCGTGAAGATTCTCCGTGCGTGAGTTGATGACATGGGAAGCGCCGGCTTTTTTTGCGACGGCGAGTTTCGAATCCTCGATATCGACGGCGATCACGTTGGCACCGCGGTGCAGGCCGGCGGCCGAGATGGCGCCGAGACCGATCATGCCGCAGCCGAAGACGAGCACGGTGTCGCTCGCCGCGACTCGGCCGCGCGAGACGGCGTGGAAGCCGACCGCCAGCGGCTCGACCAGCGCGAGTTCCCGCAAGCCGAGACCGGCGGAGGGGACGAGTTTTTCCCATTTGGCGACGATGAGATCGGTGAACGCACCATCCTGTTGCACTCCGAGCGTCTGGTTATGGCGGCAGGCGTTGAAACGTTTTTGGCGGCAGGAGCTGCATTTGCCGCAGGTCGTGTAAGGCATTACAGTGACGGCCTGGCCGACGGAGAACTCCGCCGGCACGTCGGGCGTGACCGCCTCGATGACTGCGGCGATCTCGTGGCCGGGGATGCGAGGATAAGTCACAAGCGGATTGCCGCCGCGGAACGTGGCAAGGTCCGAGCCGCAGAAACCGAGACGACGGATGCGGAGAAGAACTTCGCCGCGGGCGGGCACGGGCGCGGCTTTTTCTCCATAGGAGAACTGCCCCGGAGCGTCGATGAGAAGGGTTTTCATGGCGGGCTTAATTGTTCTCGGGACGTCCGGACGCCCAGGTGAGGTTATGAACGGATTTCAAGATCGCGAGCACATCACCCAGCAGCGACTGATCGAGCGGCGCTTCGGCGTCGGCGATGTTTTGCAAGACGCGCGCCGGGCTGGCGGTGCCGACGATGTGGGTGTGGATCTCGGGGTTGGCCATGGCGAATTGCAGCGCGAGTTTGCCGATGTCGGAGCCGCGGGCACGGCAGAGCGCGGCGGCCTCGGCGCACTTGGCTCGGAGCGCTGCGGGCGCGGGGTGCCAGGCGGGAGGTCCTTCGTTGCTCAGCAGCCGCATCCCGAGCGGAGCGGAGTTGAAGATGCCGACGTTTTTCTCCCGCAGATAGGGCAGTAAATCGGCGAGCGCGGTGTCGTTGAGGCAGTAGTGGCAATAGCTCTGGATCTGATCCACCGGGGCGCGATCCATGACGTATTTGAAAAGCCGGACGGGCAGGCAGGAGATGCCGACAAAGCGGACCTTGCCGGAAGCCTGGAGTTTGCGCAGGGCGGGGATGGTTTCGTTCACGATCTGGTCAAGGTTGCCGAACTCCATGTCGTGAACCTGGATGAAATCGATGTGGTCCACGCCGATACGGGCGAGGCTTTCGTCCACGCTGCGGGTGACGCGCGCGGCGGAGAAATCGAAGTCGGCGATGTCGGGGCCATAGCGGGCGACCTTGGTGGCGAGAATGTAGCGGTCGCGGACAACGCCTTTCAACGCCTTGCCAAGAACGGTCTCGGCCTTGGTCGCACCGTAGTAGGGAGCGGTATCAATTAAGTTAATACCGTTGTCGAGGGCGACATGGACGGAGCGGATGCCCTCGGCCTCGTCGATGTCGCGGAAGGCGGAGCCAAGGGATGAGCCGCCATAGGCCAGGGCGGAGACTTTGACGCCGGTGGCGCCGAGGGTGCGGTAGTGCATGGGTGGGAAGGGATGAATTGCGTCGGGCGGCTCAGGCGGATTCGAGAATGAGGTTGCCGTATTGGGTGGTATCGCCGGTGCGGATGAGGCCGATGGCGTGCGGGACGCGTTGCTTGAGCGCGGAGTGCGAAAGATAAGTGAGCGGCAGACCCTCAAGCACGGCCAGATGTCGTGCGAGTGTTTCGGGCGAGTTGGCAGCTTGCACCTCCAAGGCGGCGTAAACATGGCCGATGACAAAGCCGGGCCGCAGCGCGGCGACGATTTGAGCGACCGTCGGCAGGTCGTCCACAACCGAGAGATCGACGGTCTCGATCTCCGGCCAGAACGGAAAACCGCGATCGGCTATGACTACCGTGTTGGTGTGGCGGACGCGCGCGAGCAGGTCGAGGACCGCAGGATTCAGTATTCCGGTGCGAAGCATGGGGTGGGTAGGGAGGACGGTGGGAAGACATCGACAGCATAGACCAAACGTCTCGCCAAAGACATGGCTGCTTTTGGCGCATAAATGCCGATTCTTGATTTTGAGATAAGAACCGGGCAGGCTTTTTTCATGCCACTTAAAGCCCAGATAGAACCGTCTTTTATCTCGCGCCAGGTGACCAAGGCGCGGCGCTTTTATCGCGAGACCAAGACCCGCCCGCAGAGCGACCTAGCGGTCGTGTGCGGCGGCTGGGAGCAATGCTCGCCCGACTACCACCTAAAACGCGGCGATTTCCCCTACTGGTCGGTCGAGTTCGTGGCCGGTGGCGAAGGCGACCTGAAACTGGCCGGCACAGCGCATCGCCTGGAGCGCGGGGTGGTGTTTGCCTACGGCCCCGGCGTGGCCCATGAAATCCACACCGAAGCGGCGAATCCTCTGCGCAAGTATTTTGTGGATTTTTGCGGCGAAGACTCTGAATCCCGGCTGAGGCAATCGGGACTCGCAGCAGGGACCTGCCGGCGTCTGGCAAAAGACGACGAGGTGCGCCTTGCCTTTGACCAGTTGATCGCCGACAGCCTCAAGACCACGCTGCGCGCGGACCGGTTGGCGGTGCTGCGCTTGGAAACATTATTGGAGCTGATCGCGGACGGGGCCGCCTCGGCCGAGCCTCGGGCTTGGCGGGCTTTTCAAACCTACCAGCGATGCCGCGACGTACTCGAAGCACGGGCGGGCGAGCTCCAAACGGCCGAAGCGCTGGCGGCGGCGGGACACGTGACGCCGGCCCACCTGAGCCGACTCTTTATGCGCTTTTGCGGCCAGCCGCCCTATCAGGTCTTGATGCGATTGAGAATGAACCTGGCGGCGGCGCGACTGGAGGAAAGCGGCCGACTGGTGCGAGAAATCGGCGACGAATTCGGCATGGACCCTTACCATTTTTCCCGGGTGTTTAAACGCGTCCACGGCCTCTCGCCGGAGAAGTTCCTTAAATCACGCAGCGGCTGAACTCACTGTGATCGGTTGCTTTTGATGATTTTCAATACACTTACGATTGTTGTAAATCACACGGGGGTTTTGGGGCTGAGCGTTAACTAACCGCATGCGAACATGCCTTCAAAACTTAGCACTTGATATGCCTAAAAGTGCGCCCGACCCCCTCTGCGCCTGAATTACAATTTTATTCAAACAAGACGTCCGCTTGGTTGGATTTAGCTCAACTCCGCTTCAAGTATTCAGGTCCGGTGACGAAACATGGATTATGAAGACGAATTATAGAACAGTATAACCCAGACGACTTCGCTTCTCACTTAACGCGCTTCAGTGCTTTGCTCCTTAAGTCGACTACGTATATTTCTTTATAATTCGCCCTTAGTACCGGACCCTATTTGCGTTTTTTTGCCACACCTGCCACCTATTAGGGACTTACCCCATTAGTTCGCCTAGTACCCCTAGCGTGCGCCCCAACTCCTATAGAATTTTCTGCCGCAGAGCATTCGTGTTCTGCTGCTTGGCCGCGACCTTCGAAACCCGCGCACAACCTTCCTGGTCGGGAGCGGGCACCGTCTCCGTGCCCGCCCTTTGGAGCGACACCAACTCATGGTCCGGGGGGACACCTATCTCGTCCGGAACCTACTCCCTGACTTTCGTCAACACGTCCACTTCCTTCTCCCAGAACGATCTTAGCGGTCTCACGCTTTCCGCCCTGAGCTTCGGTGCCAGCGCCCAAGGCAACACGCTCACCGGCAACGCCGTCACGCTCACCGGTGATGTCACCGTCGCATCGAGCGCCACGCAAACGGTCTCGCTCGCAACCAGCTTGGCATCGGGCAGCCGCACCTTCGCGATCAACGCCGGACAGCTCACGTGGACCGCCATTCTCTCCGGAACCGGCGGCCTGGTCAAAACCGGCTCAGGCACTCTGCAACTCACCGGGTTCAACACGTTCTCAGGCGGCACCACCATCAACGCCGGCACGCTACAACTCAACGCCAGCGGCGGCGGCGGCACCGGCATCCTCCGCGGCACAGTAACCGTAAACACCGGCGGCACCCTGCTGACCACCGCCCAGGACGCCTTCGGCTTCAATACCGGCACGAAGGTCGACTCGCTCATTATTGCCGGCGGCACCGTTACCCACAACGCCTCGGGCAACCTCACCCTTTCCACCATGGCCGTGTCTCTGACCGGCGGCACGCTGCAATCCACCGGCTCAGGCGCGATTGATTTTTTCGATAACACCACCGCCAGCTCCTCCACGGGCAACACCACTATCACGTCCAACGCCAGTGCCACGACTTCGCTGATCGCCGGCTCGGTTCGCCTCCGCCAAGGCGACAACGATACCACCGGCACCCTCTTCACCGTGGCAGACGGTGCCGCCGCGACCGATCTTCACGTCTCCGCCAACCTCACCGAGGGTGCCGCCCAAAGCTTAGTCTCCGCCATCACCAAAACCGGCAGCGGCCTCATGCTGCTCTCCGGAAGCAATAATTACTCCGGTCCCACCACGGTGAGCGCAGGCATCCTTCGCGCCGGCTCCACCCAGGCCTTTGGCAACAACTCAGCCGTTTCCCTCGCCAACACCGCCGGCGCCTCCCTTGACCTGAATGGCTTCAACAACAGTCTCGGCTCCCTTTCCGGCGGCGGTACCACCGGCGGCACCGTCACTCTCGGCTCCGCCACCCTCACCGTAGGCGGAGCCAATACCAGCCCTTCGGCCTACGCCGGCGTCATCTCGGGCTCCGGCGCCTTGGTGAAAACCGGCACCGGCACCCTGCAGCTCACCGGGTTCAATACGTTCTCGGGCGGCACCACCATCAACGCCGGCACCCTCCAACTCAACGCCAGCGGCGGCGGCGGCACCGGCATCGTTCGCGGCACCGTCACCGTAAACACTGGCGGCACCTTGCTCACTACTGCGCAAGACGCCCTCGGCTGGAACACCGGCACCCGCGTCACCACCCTCAACATCAGCGGCGGCACCTTCACCCATAATTCCACCAACAACCTCACCCTCGCCGCCGCCACCGTGAACCTCACCGGTGGCACGCTCCAATCCACCAATACCGGTCCCATCGACTTCCTCGTCGATGCCAGCGTGAAAACCGCCATAAACAGCCTGGCCAGTCCCACCCTATCGAGCATCGGCGGAACCATACGCCTGCGCCAGGGCAACAGCGACGCCACCGGCACCATCATCACCGTGGCCGACGGCGCCGCCCCGGTTGACCTGCAGATCAGCGCCAACCTCACCAATTTCTCCACCGCCTCGGCCATCTCCAAGGCCGGCCCAGGCACGCTGCGCCTGTCGGGGAATAACAACTACGCGGGTGCCACGTTTATCAACGCCGGCACCCTTCAGGTCGGCTCCGCCACCGCTTTACCTTCGGGCAGCGCCCTCACCCTCGCCAATGGTGCCACGCTCGATTTGCAAAGTTTCTCCGCCACCGCCGCCTCGCTCGTTTTTGCGGGAGGCGGCCGGATGTCGTTTAACCTCGGCACGCCCGGCAACAGCACCGCCCTCCTCGCACTTAGCGGCACCCTGAACAAATCCGGCAGCGGCTCCTATTTTCTCGATTTTACCGGCGGCCAACTCGGCAGCTATCGCCTTTCCACCTTCTCCAGCACCACTTTTGGCGCGGGCGATTTTACCCTGGGATTCGGCGTCGGCTACGCCGGAATCATCACCGTCAGCGCCACCGCGCTCGACCTGAACATCACCGCCATTCCCGAACCCGCCTCCTTCGGCTTCATCGCCGCCCTTGGATCCCTGCTCTGCACCCTCGCCCGCCGCCCGCGCCGGCAATCCGCCTAAGGCCTCACGTCGAAAGTGGGTCGGTGCGATCGGCCCCGGCAACCCAGCCGTTCAACCGGCGTGTTCATTCGCGCCCTCGCTGCACGATTTTGTGCAATGCACCGCGCTGCTCCCAAGCGACCTTCCGCAGCAACCGACCGCGCTCCAGGCGCTTCCCTCATGAGCCTTCCCACCGACCCTCCCGTTATTTGCAAAATCTACCGTATTTTCCAAATTATTGCGGAAAAGTATCGAAATCCTTTTCGGTTTGTGCCTCGCTCCGAACGCGTAAAACCGCGCCTCCCCGACTCGTTACCCCTACTCCCCTTCGCTCCCCATGCGCATCCGTCTTAGCCTCATCCTGCTGCTCGCCAGCGCCGTCTCGACCCTGCTGGCCGCACCCGATAAACCTGCCGCCACGGCCCCTGCAGCTTCCGCCCCCGGCCTTCGCCTCTTCGTTTCCCCGCAAGGTAACGACAGCGCCAAGGGCGACACCCCCGCCCGCGCCTTCGCCACCCCCACTCGCGCCCGCGACGAAATCCGCCGCCTAAAAGCCTCCGCTCCCCTCCCCCCCGGAGGTGTCACCGTCGAACTCGCCCAAGGGGCCTACCAGTTGACCGAATCCTTCACCCTGACCGCCGAAGACTCCGGCACCGCCACCGCGCCCATCGTCTATCGTGCCCGCGCCGGCGAGACTCCCCGTCTGCTGGGCGGCAGAGCCATTCCCCTGGATCGTTTTCGACCCGTCACCGACCCCGCCTGGCGCCGCCGCCTAGCCCCCGAAGCCACCGACCGCGTGCTCACCCTCGACCTCGCCGCCGTCGGGCTCTCCTCCGTGGATTCTTTTCCCCCCGTATTCGACGACCACGGCGGCCTCTTCGAGGTCTTCGCCGACGGCACCCGCCTCCCCCTCGCCCGCTGGCCCAATGACGGCTTCGCCACCATGAAACGCGTGCTCGTCTCCGGCGATACCCGCAAACCCGGCACCTTCGAATACACCGAAGACCGGCCCGCCCGCTGGACCGAAAACACCCACATCTGGCTCAAGGGCCAGTGGCGCGTCGGCTGGGAAGATCCCGCCATCCGCGTCGCCAAAATCGACCCCGCCGCCCGCACCATCGCCTTCGCCTCCGGCATCCCCAACGGCATCGGCTACAAATACATAACCAACCCCGACGGCTCCCGCCCCGGCAACGGCAAAGAGCCCTGGCAAGCCCTAAACCTGCCCGAAGAGATCGACCGCCCCGGCGAGTGGGCCGTGGATTTCGCCACCCGCACCCTCTTCATCTGGCCCCCCGATGGTGCCCGCGAACTTACCATCACCCAGCTCGCCGACCCGCTCATCAGTGCCAAAGAAGTCGCTCATGTCAGTCTGGTAGGCCTCGACCTCGCCTACTCCCTCGGCCACGGTCTCGTCGCCGAAAACGTCGACTCCCTGCGCCTGCTCGGCTCCCGCATCCACCACATCGCCGGCACCGCCGTGCGCCTCCACGGCCTCCGCTCCGTCATCCAGAGCAACGATCTGCACGACCTCGGCGGCGGCGGCGTGCTCGTCACCGGGGGCGACTCCCGCCAGCTCATCTCCTCGGAAAACCGCATCGTTAACAACAACATCCACCACTACGGCATGCTCCGCGCCCAATACTCCGCCGGCGTGGACGTAGGCTTCGGCGGTGCCAGCAATCACCGCGGCCGCCGCGACGCCGTCGGCGTGCTCGTAGCCCACAACCGTATCCACGACGCCCCGCGCGACGCCATCCTCGTCAACGGCCAGAACCACATTTTTGAATACAACGAGGTCTCCGCCTGCGGCTTCGGTTCCGCCGACACGGGCTCCTTCTACTCTTGGCTCGACTGGACCATTCGCGGCGTCGTCATCCGCTACAACTACCTCTACGACACCGTTGGCGGCGTAAACCCCGACGACGGCGCCAGCGGTTTCCACGTTTACGGCAACGTCATCGCCGGCCCCCGCACCGGTGTCTGGATCGCCTCCGGCCCCGACCACATCGTCGAGAACAACATCTTCATCAAAGACGAGGGCCCCGTCTTCGGCCTCGACGACCGCGGCGCCGGACGCGGCTACGCCACCAACAAACACCTCCTCAAGCGCGCCGCCGATATGGCCATGGACTCCCCGCCTTGGTCCCAGCGCTTCCCCGGCCTCGCCGCCCGCCTCGCCGACCGCCCCGAACTCCCCCGCGGCACCCGCTTCGAGCGAAACCTCATCGTCATCCCCAAAGGCGAACCCATTCAAAACAAAATCAGCAGCAAAAACCGCAACAACCCCGAGCTCCTCACCGTCGCCGACAACTGGGTGTCCCCCACCGATCCCGGCTTTGTCGACGCCGCCGCCGGCAACTTCGCCCTCAAGCGCAACTCCCCCGCCTTCAAAAACATTCCCGGCTTCAAACCCATTCCCTTCGAGCAAATCGGCCTGCAGGTAGACGAATATCGCCCCACCTTCCCCCCCCGCCCGGTCTTCAAAGGCACCCCGCCACCAGCCGCCACCCAGCCCGACCAAATCCGCAACTTCGGCACCTGACCCCCGCCCTTACCAGCTCTACTAGCTTACTAGCTCCTACTAGCTCTACCAGCTTACCAGCTCTACCAGCTCCCCAATCATGAAACTCCGCGCCCTCCTCCTCCTCGCCTGCGCCGCCCTGCCTCTCGCTCGCGCCGAGGTCAAACTCCACCCCCTTTTCAGCGACCGCGCCATCCTCCAGCGCGATCTCCCCCTGCCCGTCTGGGGCACCGCCGCCCCCGGCGAAAAAGTCGCCGTCGCCTTCGCCGGCCAGACCGCCACCGCCACCGCCGACGCCCAGGGCAAATGGCTGGTCAAACTCACTCCCCTCCCCGCCTCCGCCGAAGCCCGCGACCTCGTCGTCAAAGGCAGCAACACCCTCACCATCCGCGAAATCCTCGTCGGCGATGTCTGGCTCGCCTCCGGCCAGTCCAACATGGATTCGCCGCTCTCCTCCGGCACCACCGCCCAGCTCCTGCCCGACGCCGCCGACCCCCTTCTGCGCTTTTTTAAAGTCACCAAAACCGTCGCCCCCGCCCCCCTCCCCGGCCCCGGCGGCAAATGGGAGGCCGCCACCCCCGAGACCGCGAAAAATTTCTCCGCCGTTGCCTACGTCTTCGCCAAGGAAATCCGCCGCACCCAAAAAGTGCCCGTCGCCGTGCTCAACGCCGCCTGGGGCGGCACCCCCATCCAGACTTGGATGAGCCTCGACAGCATCCAGCGCCCGCCCGCCGTGGAAAAAACCCTCGCCCTCTGGGAAAAGTCCCTCGCCCAGCACCTCGCGGTTAAAGACAAACCCGAACTCATGACCGCCTACCGCGCCGACATGAAAGACTGGGAAACCAACGTCGGCCCCGCCCACAAAGCCGCCCTCTCGGCCTACAACGAACTCGCCTCCGCCGCCAAAGCCGCCGGCCAGCCCGCGCCACCCAAACCCGCGATCGCCCGCCCCGAACCCGAGCAGCCCGACCCCATGGCCATGCCCTCGGCCTCCAAACGCCCCTCCACCCCCACCATCGCCTACAACGGCGTCATCGCCCCCCTCGCCCCCTACGCTCTGCGCGGCACCCTCTGGTATCAAGGCGAGGCCGACGGCAGCCGCGGCGCCGAATACCGCACACTCCTTCCCCGGCTCATCGAAGGCTGGCGCGCCGCCTGGGGCCAGGGCGACTTCCCCTTCATCACCATCCAGCTCCCCGGCTGCTACGACGACAAGATCCCCGTCGCCTCTTCCGGCTGGCCCTTCGTGCGCGAAGCCCAGCTCCTCTCCCTCACCGTGCCCAAGACCGCCGTGGTCGTGACCAGCGACATCGGCGACCCCAAAGACGTGCACCCCGACAACAAGATCCACGTCGGCGCCCGCGTCGCCCTCGCCGGCCGCCGTCTAGGCTACGGCGAGAAGATCGTCGCCTCCGGTCCCCTCTACACCGGCTTCGCCGTGGAAGGCTCCGCCCTCCGTATCCGCTTTACCGAGACCGGTGGCGGCCTCGCCATCGGTCGCGCCCCCTGGGTGGCCAAAGGCATGCCCGCCCTGCCCGAGGACAAACTCATCGGCTTCTACCTCGCCGGAGCGGATAAAAAATGGGTGGAAGCCACCGCCAAAATCGACGGCGCGACCGTGCTCCTCACCAGCCCCGAGGTACCGGCCCCGATCGCCGCCCGCTACGCCTGGGCCGCCTACCCCCGCGCCAACCTCGCCAACCTCGAAAGCCTGCCCGCCTCCCCCTTCCGCACCGACGACTGGGCCAAGTAGGGCCTAATCTCGCGTGAGATATACGTCAGAGTTTTACCGTAGATACTCCGGTCCCTGAGTAATGTAGGGCGGGGTCGCCGCACCCCGCAGTTCGCAAACCTGGTCACGCTACGGCGGGGTGCGGCGACCCCGCCCTACACCGAGGCCATTGGCCGAACCATCGCCCCCCTTGTTTCGCTTCGCGAAACCGCTGGGCCCAAGCGGCGCTCATTGAGCCGCCGCATTAGCGGTTAACACCCTGTCTTAAATATCGTTATCCACGCACGACGCCACCTTGGACTTGCACCTACCCTCCGAACCCAAGAGCGTGGCCACCTCATGACAACCACTCTGGTCCTTACCCTGATCGGCCGTGACCAACCCGGCCTCGTCCGCCTCGTGGCCGCCACCATCGCCGAGCACGGCGGCAACTGGCTCGAAAGCCGCCTCTGCCGCCTCGGGGGCGAGTTCGCCGGCATCGTCCGGCTGGAGATCGAAAACACCCGCGCCGACGCCCTCAGCCTCGCCTTGCGCAATCTTTCAGGACTGCGGGTGGACATCACCCGCGAGGGCGCGGCCTCGCTCTCCGCCGAACACACGACCGCACAAATGGCCGCCCTCGATTTGGTGGGTTCGGACCGTCCCGGTATCCTGCGCGAAGTCTCGGCCGTTTTGGCCAACCACGGATTAAACGTGGAAGACATGGCCAGTGAACGGATCGAGGCACCGATGGGCGGCGGACTTCTTTTCCAACTCCGCGCCGTGGTAAGCGTGCCCCCGAGCGCGGTGTTGGCTGCGGTTCAAGCCGACCTCGAAAAACTCGCCGCCGACCTCATGGTCGAGCTGAAGCTCGAAGCCAAACGCTGAACGAAGTCGCTGGAGACAGGGAAAGGGAGCCCGCACAAGGTCGGGCTCACCCCGAAATCAAACGCCCTGCCGACGCCGACGCATAGTCGCGAAGCCCAGCATGCCCACTCCGGCGAGCGTAGCATAGGCCGAGGGCTCGGGGATGGCGGAGGCCGTCAAGAAGCCCGAGGAATCCAAAGCCACGTTGTTAAAGCCCGAGATGCTGATCGCAGATAGCTGAGTCCCGGTGAGCGTGCCCGCCGCACTGCCAAACTTGATCGAACTGCCGCTGGCGAAGGTGCCGCTGATGCTCAGCAATCCTCCGTTCCAATCCAGTGCGGCACTATCCGCGAAGATAAATTTGCCGCCAGAACCGATGCTCAAAGTGCCACCGGCAGCGGTGAGATCCAGCGTGCCCAAGGTCTCGGTAAAGGTGCCGACCGAGAACGTGCCACCCGCCAGCACCAGGGCGTTGGAGTTGCCGATGCGCTCGCTGGCGCTGATCGCCACCGTGCCGGCATTGATGGTAACGGTGCCCGTGAAGGTATTATTCCCGCCAAGCGTAAGTGTGCCGGAGCCATTTTTATCGATACCCACCACATCGCTAGCCGAGGAATTCGATATCACGCCGCTTACCGTTAGATTGCCCGCACCGCCCATCTGCCAGTTCGTCGCTCCTATCGCGGTACCTGTTGTGCCGGTAACGAGGTTACCCGATATGGTCAGGGTTTGGCCCGCAGTACTCACATCAATGCCCGAGCCGGTCGAACGGCGGTCGCGCGTAAAGGTGCGGTTGGTGGAACCGGTGTTTCCAGTGTAATCAAATACTCCGTTACTTGCACTACCTCCAACGGTTATTGTCGTATTCGTGCCGCCATCTCCGAAATTACTGGCTACCCCGAAGTTACCAATGGTCGCACCTTGCGCCCGACCATTGGGAATCGAAAAACTATCGGTGGTATTGCTGCCACCAAAGACAACCGTGCCGCCGGTAGTATTAACGCTAATAGGAGCGTCGATCGTTACATTCGCCCCAAAAGTGTTACTGCCTCGCAGGTCAAAGGTGCCGGCTCCCGTGACGGCCAAGGTAAAGCCTCCATCACTGAAGGCGCCATTCATCTGAAGGTTACCCGTACCGGCCGTGGAGGACCACGTCTGATTGGCACCCAAGGTTACGGCGTTGGCAAAAATCAGCGCCGCCCCGGCGGTTTTCGTCACCCCGCCTGAGCCCAAGGTAAGGACGGCACTCGCGGTATTCCCGATCTGCAATTGATTGGTCGCTGAATAAGTTATCCCCTGTACAGACATGCTCGCGCCCAAATTAGCCGTTCGCGATGCAGTCAAAGTGTTGTCCACTTGGATAACATCAAGCGCACCGGGAACTCCACTGTTAGCTGTATAACTAGCGGCCAAGTTCAGCGAGGTCGTGTTATCCGCCTTGATGAAAATCGCTGCTTTAGAGTCATTTACTGACATAGCGGCCATCGCCGCCAAAAGAAACAAACTCGACTGAGCGAAGCTCAGGGGACGAACACTAACGACTGGGGTTTTCATAATAACTGCTGGGGGTTTATCAAACTGGGGTGCTGTTAAGTTAGGGCGAGAAGGTGATTAATCAAATCTAGCTGAGAGAAAGTGGGGGAAAACGGGCTAAGATTTAATCTTCGCGCCAGTGAAACAGGCTTTGATCAAGAATGATGACTTCACGTAGCTCAGTTCATCGGCCTGAGTGCCGAGAAATTTAGCAAAAAATAAGGATCTTACGGCTTAGGCCTTTAAGGCAGGAGCAAAGAAGCCCGCGGCAGTGCTGCGTGACGAATCTGCTGAAAAAGCGTCGCCCAACCCCTCGGTTGAGGTCTTGCGCATGCACCCAGAAAGACGCACAACCGTGCCCCAACCCCTCTCACCCTATGCTCCCTATTCCCCTTCTCCGTCGGCTGAGCCTCGCGCTTGCTTTGATCCTGCCCCTCGCCCTCGTCGCTCAAGAGTCCGCCCCCGCCACCCCACCGGCCACTCCCGCCGCCGCCGCCATCGCCGATATCCGGATCGTGCTAAAAACCACCAAGGGCGATATCGCCGCGACCCTCTTTGCCACCAAAGTCCCGATGACCGTGGCCAACTTCCTCAATCTCGCCAAAAAGGGGTTCTACGACAGCCTCACTTTTCACCGCGTGATCCCCGATTTCATGGTGCAAGGCGGCGACCCCGAGGGCAACGGCAGTGGCGGTCCCGGCTACCAATTCGCGGACGAGTTCCACCCCGCCCTGCGCCACTCCAAACCCGGTATCTTCTCCATGGCCAACGCCGGCCCGCGCACCAACGGCAGCCAGTTCTTCATCACCCACGTGCCCACTCCCTGGCTCGACGGTCGCCATAGTGTCTTCGGCGAAGTCACCAGCGACATGACCGTGGTCAACCAGATCGAGCGCGGCGATAAAATCACCCGGATCGAGGTCCTCGACTCCACCGACGCCCTCTTCGCCGCCCAATCCAGCAACCTGTCCCGCTGGAACTCCGTGCTGAAGAAATAGCCCGCGCGCACTCCCACCCCGGCTCAGTCCCCTTCCGAATACGTTTAATTACGTGAGCTTTGGCCTGATTGCCGCTTAGGTCGTGATGACATGGAGCAATCACCCTTTAAACTGACCCGGCGCAACTGGCTTCGCGGCCTCGGCACGGTCGGCGCAGCCCTGTATCTCGGACGCGGCACGCTCAGCGCCCAAACCTCCGGCGCGGCCCTCCCCGCCCGCCCCGTCGATCCGGAACGCGCCATCCTCAATCTAGCCGGTAACGAAAACCCCTTCGGCCCCGGCCGCGAAGTGGTGGCCGAAATCATGCGCGAAGCAGCCAACAGTTGCCGCTACCCTTTCCGCGAAGAGATACGCCTGCGCGAAGAAATCGCCGCCATCGAGGGCGTGAAACCCGCCGAGATCATCCTCGGCAACGGCGGCGACGAAGTCCTTTCCATGATCGGCGCCACCTTCGGCGCGCCCGGAAAAAACCTCGTGGTCTCCGACCCCGGCTACCTCCAATGCCCCGACTACGCCGAGCACCAGGGCGCGCATATCCGCTGGATCAAACACACCGCCTCCATGCACCACGACCTCGCCGCGATGGAGGAGGCCATCGACGCCGACACCTCACTCGTCATCGTCTGCAACCCCGACACCCCCAGCGGCACCAAACTCGCGGCCGACACCCTCCGCGCCTTCATCGACCGCGTCTCGCTCCGCTGCCCCCTGCTGGTCGACGAGGTTTACCTGGAACTGGTCGGCGATGATTACCGGTCCGAGACCCAGACCGGTTGGATCAAGGCCGGCCGGCCCGTCATGGTGCTGCGTTCGTTTTCAAAAATGCACGCGCTGGCCGGCCTGCGTATCGGCTACGCGGTAACCACCCAGGCGCTCGCCGAACGCCTCGAAAAGAAACGCATGTCCAGCCTCAACTACCTCGGCGTGGCGGCGGCGCGCGTCAGCCTGCGCGACACCCGTTTCCCCGCCTACAGCCGGCGAAAAATCGCCGAGGGCCGCGAACGTTTCTGCGCCCTGCTCGACGAGCTGAAACTGCCCTACACCCCCTCGTGCGCCAACTTCGTCTTCCATCGCACCGGCATCCCGATTCGCAAGTTCCAGGACATCATGCGCGAAAAAGGCTTCTTCGTCGGCCGTCCCTTCACCCACTACGATGAGTGGGTGCGCATCAGCATCGGCAACGAACTCGAAATGAAACGCTACGCCGAGGCCATGCGCTCCGTCTTCGCCGCCCCGCCGCCCCCCGCCAGCCCCGCCGCGAGCTGAGCCGCGCGCCTTTACCGCCGCGCCTTGATCTTTCCGGCTTATCTTTTTGCCCTTTTCGCGCCGCTTGGCGCAGATCGCATCCGCTCATGAACGACGCCGCCCACGACGACGACCTTAACTCCGCCGCCCTCCTCGCCGAACCCGGCGAAGTCGGCCTGGTCGAGCCGCGCGACTTCACCTCCGCCGAACCCTTCCGCTGCGAGGACGGCCGCACCCTCCCCCGCTTCACCCTGCGCTACGAGACCTACGGCCGCCTCAATGCCGCCGCCGACAACGCCGTGCTCGTCTGCCATGCCCTCTCCGGCGACCACCACTGCGCCGGCATCCACTCCCTCTCCGACAAAAAACCCGGCTGGTGGAACAACCTCATCGGCCCCGGCAAGGCCGTGGATACCAACCATCACCTCGTCGTCTGCGCCAACGTGCTCGGCGGCTGCCAGGGCTCCACCGGCCCGCTCTCCCCCGACCCCGCCACCGGCCGGCCCTACGGCATCACCTTCCCCGCAGTCACCATCCGCGACATGGTGCGCTCGCAAAAACTCCTGCTCGACCACCTCGGCGTGCGTCGCCTGCGCTGCGTGCTCGGCGGCTCCATGGGCGGCATGCAGGCCCTGCAATGGGGTATCGAGTATCCGGACTACTGCGACAAGGTCCTCGCCATGGCCACCACCGCCCGCGAGGGCGCCCAGGCCATCGCTTTCAACGAAGTCGGCCGCCAGGCCATTCTCCAGGATCCGGAATGGAACCAGGGCAACTACCCCAAGGGCGGCGGCCCCCGCGTCGGCCTGGCCATTGCCCGCATGATGGCCCACATCACCTACCTGTCCGATGCCTCGATGGATCGTAAATTCGGCCGTCGCACGGTGAAATCAGCCTCACCCGCCGCCGCGACTTCTCCCGAGGAGGCCGCCTATCTCGGCATGATGGGCGATGCAGGCGCGGCCGCCGCCAACCCCGCCGCCTTCGACATCAACTTCGAGGTGCAAAGCTACCTCCGTTACCAGGGCAAGAGCTTCATCAACCGTTTCGACGCCAACACCTATCTCTACATCACCCGCGCCATCGACGGCTTCGACCTCGCCGCCGCCCAAGGCGGCACTTTGGAACAAGCCTTCGCCCCGGTGAAGGGCGAAACCCTCGTGGTCGGCTTCACCAGCGACTGGCTCTTCCCGCCCGAGCAAAACCGCGCCATCGTGCTTGCCCTGCAACGCGCCGGCAAACGCGCCAGCTACGCCGAGCTCACCACCGATCTCGGCCACGACTCCTTCCTGCTCGAAAGCCCCGAGCTCTACGCCTTGGTGCGCAGTTTTCTGGAACGCAGGGCTTGAACCCCGCGCGCGACTAACGTCACCCCGCCAACCCTGCCCCGAACCTTGGCCGCCACCCCCGAGCACTCCGGCATCCGCCCGCGCCCCGACGTCCACGCCCTCGCCCGCAGTCGCGCCCAGGAAGGCGCCCGCCTGGTCCTGCGCGGCGTGGTCGCCAACATAGGCCTGGCCGCGTTAAAGTTCACCGGCGGCGTGCTGGGCTCCAGTTACGCGCTCATCGCCGATGGCATAGAATCCCTGCTCGATGTCTGCTCCTCCCTCGTGGTCTGGGCCGGCCTGCGCTACGCGGCCAAGCCGCCCGACGCCGAGCATCCCTATGGCCACGGCAAAGCCGAACCGCTGGCCTCGCTCGCCGTGGCGCTGGTTATCTTCTTCGCCGCCGGCTGGATCGGCATCGAGTCGGTGCGCGAGATACTCACCCCGCATCACGCCCCGCACTGGGGCACCCTGCCGCTGCTGGTCTTCGTCGTAGTGGTAAAATGGGCACTCTCCCGCCGCCTGGCCCGCGCCGGAGCCGTCAGCGGCGGCACCGCGCTGGGCGCGGAGGCCTGGCACCACGCCGCCGACGCCCTAACCTCGGCGGCGGCGTTTATCGGCATCGCCATCGCCGTCTTCGGCGGCCCGGCCTACGTGGCGGCCGACGACTGGGCCGCCCTGATCGCCTGCGTCGTGATCGCGTTCAACGGCCTCATCATCCTGCGCCGCGCCCTGGACGAGGTCATGGACTCCGCCGCGCCCTCCGCCCTGCAAGACGAGATCCGCGCCCTCGCGGCGGCGGTGCCCGGCGTGCGCGGGCTGGATAAATGCCGCGTGCGCCGCAGCGGTCTGGCCGTGCTGGTGGATATCCAGATCCGCGTCGACCCGGAGATTTCCGTGCGCGAAGGCCACCTGCTGGCCCACGATGTGCAAGACCGCCTGGTCGGCGCCGGCCTCGCCATCACCGACGTCTCCGTGCACGTCGAGCCGACCTGGACCGAAACGCCTGCCGGAGCCTAAAAATCCCGCGACTCGGGCACCACGCCGTTGACCTTGACCTGCACCCGCCCGGCGGCGTCGGGCAGGCCCAGGTTAACCTTAACAATATCTCCGACCTCCTGCTCGAGGTAGCCCTGAATCGCGCCGAGGTTGGCGTTGGGCCGGACTTTCAAAAGCAGCAGGGTGTGAAACTTGCCCCCGCTGCGCCAGACTTTGGCGCGGGCATGAACCACGCCCTTGAGTTGCTCCGCGCAGGCCTCGATCAAGCGGTTCAAGGCGTGCCGGGAAATCTCCAGCCGCCCGCCTTCGGTCTTGCGCAACACCAGGGTGCGCGTAGGACGCACCAGAATCAGCACCACCCAGAGGGCCAGCGCCGTCCACAACAGCGCCAGATCGCGCGTATCGAAGTTCCCCAGCACCTCGGCCCAGTAGGCGAAATCGTTCATCGGCGTGAGGCGCGTCAGTCGGTGGCGGGCGTATCGGGCCAGGCGTCGTCGGACTTATCCTCGGCGCCGGGCTGCCCGCCGATCAGGCGCACGCCCTCGATGATCACATCCACCTTGCGCACATTTTTGCCGGTCATGCCGGAGACCTGTTTGCGCACCGCGACCTGCGTCTCGTAGGCGGTTTTGCCGATCTCGGCTCCGTAGGCGACCACCAGGCGGACCTCGATGTAGTAATGTTCCTCGGCGTCCTCGGTCACTTTAACGCCGCGATGGTCGGATTCCCGCTTGGCGAAAAGCTCGCTGATACCGTCCACGATGCCGCCGCCCACCCCGGCCACGCCCGGCACCCGCAAGGCAGCCAGCCGCACGATGCCCGCGACTACGTTGTGGTTGATCTTGATATCGCCGAGCGCGGGCTGGTCGTCGTAGCGGGAGGGCGGGGTGGCTTCGTCGGAATCGGTCAGCGGCATAATAAACCCAGCCAAGCGAAGCCCGCGCCCACGGCAAACCCCAATCGCGGCCAATCCCGCATACCGACCCTTCGGCCCGTCGCACCAAAGGCCCCAGCCTTGCCTCGGCTGGCGGTCGCGCCTTTGTTTGCCGAGTGCTCACTCGCCCGCGACCCCTTATGCTGCTCGTCGCCACCCTGGCCGGAGTGTCCGCGAACACGGCCGCGGCCCAGCCGAAATCCGCCGAAGGTGCGGAAACCGATTTGTTTTCCCTGGGGGAAACGCTCTTCGAGGCTTATGCGCCTCCGGAGATTAAAGCCGAGTTCGCCTTTCCCACCCGTGCGCAGTGGGACGAATTTGCCGTGCGTTTGGAAAAAACCCGCCAGACCGGCAGCCTGGCCGAGCTCGCGGCCTACGAACCCGAGGCGAGGGTGGCCTTGCTCGCCCTGCGCGCTTTGCCTGAATACGCGGACTACGCCGATTGGCTGGCCGCACGCCTGGAGGAGATCGAGGTCGCCAAGGAGTCGGCCAATACCCCGGCGGAACCCGCGCCCGCGCCGAAGCCCACGCCGAAGCCTGCCCCGAAGCCCGATACCAAGCCCGGCCCCAAACCCGGCGCCCTCGCTCCATCCCGGCGGCCCGGTGCCGGCGTGCCGATGTACGATCTCTGGCGAAAACGCCTGGAGCAACGCCCCCGCCCGGCCCGGGCCGACGAATTTCTGGCCACGGTGAAAGCAGCGTTCGCCGCCGAGGGCGTGCCCGCCGAACTGGCCTGGCTGGCCGAACCGGAATCCATGTTCAACCCGCGCGCCCAAAGTCCGGCCGGTGCGCGCGGCCTGTATCAATTCATGCCCATCACCGCCAGGGCGCAGGGCCTGAGCCTGCTGCCCTTCGACGAGCGGGTGCAGCCGGAGAAAAGCGCCCGCGCGGCGGCGAGTTTGTTGCGCCGCCTGCATGGACTTTTCGATTCCTGGCCCCTCGCCCTGGCCGCCTACAACGCCGGTGAGGGCCGCGTGCGCCGCGCCTTGCAGGCCACGGAAACCAAGACCTTTGCCGGCATCGCCCCCGCGCTTTCGACCGAGACCCGGCTCTACGTGCCCAAGGTGCTGGCGACCTTGGCCGAGCGCGAAGGCGTGGACCCGGAAACCCTGGCCCCGCCAAAGCCGCTCCCCCGCAAGCCTTGACCGGGGAAACCGCAACTACTCCGCCTTGTCCGGCCTGCGGAGTCGCAAAGGCAACAACACCGCCAGCCCCACCGCGAAAAACCCGGCGTTAACCAAAATCGCCGTGCGATAGCCCAGCCCCGCCGCCAGCGAGCCAAAGACCGGCGTGCCGACCACTCCGGCCAACTTGCTGAAAAACCCCCAAAAACCAAAATACTCCCCGCTTTTGCCCTCCGGCGTAAACAAAGCCACCACCGCGCGCCCGCCGGATTGAAAAGCCCCCAGCGCCACGCCCGCCCCCACTCCGATGCCGTAGAAAACCGCCTTGCTGGTGCACGCATAGGCCGCCACGCAAACCGCGATCCAGAGGACCAGCGAAAGCGCCAGGGCCGGCTTGGGCCCGGCCTTGTCCTGCAACAGCCCAAAGCCCCACGCCCCTGCCACCCCCGCCAGTTGCAGAACGATGAAAAGCGCGATCGTCTCCTTCTGCGTGAGGTGCAGCACCTCGCCGGCAAAGAGCGAGGCAAACGCGATCACCGCCGTCAGCCCCGCCGTGGAGAAAAACAGCGCGACGAAAAACAACCCCAGCGTGCGGTGCTCGCCCAGCGTCCGCAGCGAACGCAGGTTCGCGCCCCAGCTCGCCGCCAATAAACCCACGCCCGGCGGCAAGGCCCGCGGCACCGCCCGCTCCCGCAGCAAGAGCAGCGTGGGCAGGGCCGAGAGCGCGAAAAACGCCCCCGTCATCAAAAACACCCGGGGCACCGGCCACTTCAGCCCCTCGATCATCCCAAGCGCCAGCACCAGACTCAAAAGCCCGCCGAAATACCCGAAGCTCCAACCGTATCCCGAGATGCGGCCCACGTTTTCCGGAGTGCTGATCTCCGGCAAAAAACCCGCGCAGATGTTCTCGCTCAAATAAAACGCCATCGTGCCCAACCCGACCAAGACCAGCGCCGGCACCACCTCGCCCGGACCGATGAAAAACAGACTCGCCGTCGCTACGGAGCAAAGCCCGGCCGTCGCCGCCAGCAGGGTCTTTTTGTTGGCCCGCAGATCGGCCATGGCTCCGATCAAAGGAGAAATAAGCAATACCACTAACTGGGCCCCCGCCAGCGTGAAGCCCCACCAGGCCGCCGCCTCCGGCCGCCCTTCGGCCACCACCCCGGCGAAATACACCGCATACACCACCGTGATTATGATGGTGGTATACGCGGAGTTGGCGAAATCGAAGCAGCACCAGCCGAAGATTTCCCGGCGTTTGACGGGCGGCGCGATGAGTGCGTTCATGCCGCCAAACTGGAACAGCCCATCATCCCAGGGCAAAACCTAAACGGGCTCCCACCGGGAATGATAGCTTGAAGTCACCCGCCGTATTCCGAAACCATGCACGTCTTTAACTAAATTCTATGTCTGTTTCAGCCTCTGCTCCCCGCCCCGCCGCCCGCCCCACCGTGTTTCGCCGCCTGCTGACTGCGGTTACCCAATGGATCGACTCCGACTACTGTCCCGATGGCGCTGAAACCATGCGCAACGAACCCGACAAGGTGGACTGGGTGCGCGTCATGCCCTTCGTGGTGCTCCACCTCGGCTGCCTCGGCGTCATCTGGGTCGGCGTGAGTGCCTTCGCCGTTTGGGCCGCCGTGGTCATCCATTTTACCCGCATGTTCGTCGTGACCGGCATACATCACCGCTACTTGTACCACAAGCCCTACTCCACCTCCCCCGCGCC
>JAIXRU010000247.1 GCA_027485045.1 Opitutaceae bacterium
GCACGCTGCCGATCGCCAGCGCCAGCACCACGCCGTAGAGCGCGAGCCACTTGCCGGTTTGCCCGAGCAAGGTGATGCAATCCTGAGGTGTACGCGCCGCGTGCAGTCGCTGAGCTTGCCGCCAGCCCACCCCGGCGGCCAGCCCGGCCACCGCCACCGCCGGCCAAAGCGCCGCCGCCCCCAGCACCGCCAAAACCAGCGGCGTGCCCACCGCCAGCCCGTGCGCCACGGCGAATTGCCCTCGGCCATAAGCCCGCCCCCAACGCACCAGCAAGGTGCGTTTGTTCGCCTTCCGGTCGGTTTCCACGTCGCGATAGTTGTTCGCCACCAGAATATTCGTGGCCAGCGCCCCCACCCCGACACTCGCGACCAGGGCGGACAAAGACACCTGCCTCATTTGCACGAAGGCCGTTGTCACCACTGCGACCTGGCCGAAAAAGATAAAAACGAACAGATCGCCCAGCCCGTGGTAAGCCAGCGGATACGGTCCGCCGGTGTAGGCGACCGCGCACGCGATGCTCGCCACCCCGACCAACAACAAGGGCCAGCCGCCGTAAGCCAGCAGCGTCAAACCCACCAGAAAGGCCGCCGCCAAGACTGCAATCATCGCACCTCGCATCGCCCGCGGCGTCACCAAACCGCTCGCCACCGCCCGTCTCGGCCCCACTCGCTCCGCCGTATCGGCACCTTTCAGCGCATCGTAGTAATCGTTGGCGAAATTAGTTCCGATCTGCACCAGAAGGGCAAACGCGAGACATGCTCCCGCCGCGCCCGGCATGAAAGCGCCCTCCCCTGCGCCCCAAGCCACGGCAGTTCCGACCAACACCGGCGCACACGCCGCCGATAGGGTGCGCGGACGGGTCGCCTCCAGCCATATTCGCCATCTCGATACCACGGTCTGCCCCATCGAAGACCTTGGTTCAGGGCCGGGGCACGACTTTCTGCTTTTTATCAAACGTCGCAGACAGACGACGACGGGTAAGCGCACTGGTCAGCACCGGCAGCCAAGTGAGCCCGGTGATAACCAAGGGCAGAACCAAATCCGAATCCGTCAATAAAAAGGTCAGGCCAACCGCGAGTCCGCCCTGCACAAACAACACCGCGCTGGAATTTGGCAGCATGGGTGAAACGGCCCAAGTCCCAGCCAGGGAGAGCAAGCCAACCAGGGGCCCGATAACTCCGATGGTCATGCCCTGTAGGAAAAAAATCGGGGCGAATAAACTCAACCGACCCTCCATCCGAACCATCTGTATGGCGACGGCGACGAGCAGCACACCCAAGCTACCATACAGGACGCCGCCCGTGCTTTCGGTGCTACCGAGCAGCTCCTGCAGGGTAAAAACCACGGTGCCCGCACCGATCGCGCCCCGCGTGAGATCAATCCAATTACGCGGCTTGGCCGCTTCCGCCACCGGCTTCACCGAGTTATCATGAATATCCCGCTCCACTTTACCCTGGTTGATTTTCCGGGGCGGTTTGGCGGTCAACCGTGCCCCCAGCCGCAGCCAGCCACGCGGAAACCAAAGCAAAGTCACCGCTACGAACAGGCAGATAATCGCAAAAATGTTCACGTTAGAAAAAGAGAGTCCCGTGCTTATGCTGGTGTCACTCCACCCGTGTAAAGCATGCTCCGCGCCGCCACCCTATTTGCCACACGGGAGCGAGCGGCGGCGGGCGACTAGGCTCTCGCCGCCAACCAGGCGGCATAGTCGCCGCGCGCCATGAATTTCAATCCGGCCGAGTTGATGCAGAAACGCAGACCGGTGGGTTTCGGACCGTCCTCGAAGACGTGTCCCAAGTGCCCGCCATCCACCGCGCAATGCACCTCGATACGTTTCATCCCGTGGCTTTCATCGACTTCGGCGGCGACAAACTTGGCCTCGATCGGACGGGTAAAACTCGGCCATCCCGTACCCCTCTCGAACTTGTCGCGGCTGTCGAACAGGGGCGTGTCGCTGCCCACCGAGAAATAAACCCCGTCCTCGTGATGATCCCAGTACTCGTTATAGAACGGCGGTTCGGTGCCCTGTTGCCGCGTCACCCGGAACTGCTCGGCGGTCAACAAAGCCCGCCACTCGGCATCCGTGCGCTGCACCGCGCGACCGGCCATAGAAATCACCACCCGTGAGGGCAGACCGCAGGCGGAAAGAGTGTTTTCGGGATTTCCCATGCGCCCACCCAAAACAGAAATCCCCCGCTGGCAACCGCAGCCCAGCAAACCTCGTTGCCCCGCACCGCGTAAACTAACGCGGCAAAATCCAAACCACCGCTTGACTCCGCGCCCTGCGCCTCGCGATTCTCACCCTTCATCAAAACCAACCACCATGGGCCAACAATATAACAAGGGTATCAAAAAGAAACGCCGCCTCGCCTACTTGAAGCGCAAAAAGGAAGCCGCCAAGAAGGTCGCTCCCGCCAAGAAGGCCGTCAAAGCCAAGAAGTAAGCGCGCGACCATCTGTTCTTTAAAACCGCGGCTTTAACCAGCCGCGGTTTTTGCATTTTTAAACACCTCCCTGTCCCGTTTCCCGTCTCTGCTCCCGTCTCCGAACCTTCCTTCCCGCCCATGAGCGCTGTTGTCAAAGTCTCCCTTGTTTCCCTCGGCTGCGCGAAAAATCTCGTCGATAGCGAGATCATGGTCGGCCATCTCCACCAAGCCGGCATGGAAGTCGTCCCCGACCAGGACAAGGCCGACGTTGTAATCGTCAACACCTGCTCCTTCATCGACTCGTCCAAGGAGGAATCGATCAACCACATCCTCGAGGCCCACGAAGCCCGTGGCATGAAAAAACGCCGCGCCGGCCAGAAGCTCATCGTCGCCGGCTGCATGTCCCAGCGTTTTTCCAAGGACTTGCCCAAGGAGTTGCCCGAGGTGGATGCCTTTATCGGTCTCGACCAGATCACCCGCGTCGGCCCCATCATCGAGGAACTCACCGGCATCAAGCGCGCCAAGGGAGACGCCCCGCAAAACTACATCGAGGGTCGCAGCACCTATATCCCCGATTACGATACACCGCGCTTTCGTCTCACCCCAAAGCATTTCGCCTACGTCAAAATCGCCGAGGGCTGCAACCATCCCTGCGCCTTCTGCATCATCCCCCAGATTCGCGGCCGCCACCGCTCCCGCTCGGTCGAGAGCGTAGTCGCCGAGGTCCGCCAGCTCGTCGCCGAGGGTGTGAAGGAAGTTAACCTCATCTCCCAAGACACGACCTACTTCGGCATGGACACTTGGGAGCAGCGCCCCAATCCCCGCTCGCCCGTCGATTCCTCGCGCGGCACCGCCCTCACTACCCTCCTGCGAGAGCTCAACGCCATCCCCGGCGAATTTTGGATCCGCCTGCTCTACACCCACCCCGCACACTGGTCCGACGAATTGATCAAGACCATCGCCGAGTGCCCCAAGGTCGCCCGCTACATCGACATCCCGCTCCAGCACATCAGCGACCACATGCTTGGCCGCATGCAACGCGAGACCAACAGCCAATACATCCGCGACCTCATCGCCCGCATCCGCGCCGGCATCCCCGGCATCGCGGTGCGCACCACCTTCATCGTCGGCTTCCCCGGCGAGACCGAGGCCGACGTTGAGGAACTGTGCGCCTTTATCCGAGACACCAAATTCGAGCGGCTTGGCGTTTTCCGCTACTCTCAGGAAGAAGGCACCAAGGCCGCCAAGATGGACGAGCAGTTGTCCACCAAGCTCAAAGAGGCGCGTTATCATAAAACCATGTCTCTCCAGCAAGAGATCGCCGCCCAGGTGGGCCAGGCCTTCGTGGGCAAAACCCTGCGCGTGCTGGTGGAGGAGCCCGGCGTGGCGCGCGGCGAGGCCGACGCCCCCGACATCGACGGCCGCGTTTACGTGCCCCGCACCCTGCCCGTGGGCGAGTTCGCCGAGGTTACCATCACCGGTGCCCGCGACTACGATTTGTTGGCGCTGCCCAAGGGCGAAAAGCCCAAGGAATACAAAGTCGCCAAACAAGCGCAGTAAACCCTCGCTTGCGCGTGGGTATTGTCACTCGACGCGGAGCCATTCGCACACGTTAGCCAGACACGGACTGGGATGCCTAGGCAAGTAACCTAAGATTAAACACATTAATGTTGGCGATGATGTCCACACATCAGCTTGATGCCGATTGAACCAACTCATTGCAGTCGTCCTGGCGTGAGCGTTTCGCTCTCACCTTGGACGAGTATTTTTGCGGCGGCCGGGGTGGGGCTGTGCGCATGGCTTTTGTTTCAGGTTGTAACCGATTTCGAGTTTGTTCGTTGGGACGATGATATCAGCGTCACACAAAATCCGTTAGTAACTGCGCCGTGGTCGCACGAGGTTTGGTCGGGTATCTGGACGGGAGAACAGGCGATGCGATTTCAGCCGCTAAGATGGCTGCTGGCGCGCGAGATTTACTTGCTTGCTGGTCCGGTGCCTGCCGCTTGGCACGGGCTGGGACTTGGTTTGCACACCTTGGTTTCGGCGTTGGTCCCGGTTGTGTTCGCAGCGTGGCTACGGCGGCTTTTGCCGACGGCTTCAGCAACGCTGACCCTGACTGTGGCGATCGGTTGCGGGCTTTTTTGGGCATTGCATCCTCTTAGGGTAGAGCCGGTTGCATGGGTCACGGCGGTGAGTTATCCCTTGGCTACATTATTCATGTTGATCGGGGCGGGTGCGCAGCTGAGAGCTTGGCCGGTCAATGGCGGCAATCCTTCGCGAGTGTGGTTAGTAGTAGCTTGGGTGGCCGCTGCGGCCGCAGTATTAAGTTATCCGATTGCGCTAGGTTTCCCGTTTTTTCTTCTGGCGATGGAATTGGGAACGCTTCGTCGATTACCTAACGGGTGGCGGGCGTTAAGCCGTGAGCAAGCATGGCGGTGGTGCACCCGCCACGCTTGGTTTATGTTACCGGCTGCAGTCGCGTTAGGAGTTACTTTATTCGCGCGCTATGAGACGCCAGGGATCTTTGGCGAAGCGCCTAGCCTTGGGCAGACGGGCATTGGTGATCGAGTGATCGCGGCGCTAGCTTCTGTGTCTTGGTATCCGTTGCGGATTTTGTTTCCGATAAATCTGAACGCGAATCTCGCTCCCATGATAACGGAACAAGGCTGGGATCCCCTAGTTTGGGTTCATGTATTGGTGACGATTATAATTGCGGCGTGGGTCTGGAAGCAGAGGCGATCCAGCCCCGACTTTGTTTGGGCGGTGATTGGTTTCTGCGCACTTGCGTTGCCCTGCCTTGGATTGACGGAACAACCGGTGTGGCCGGTGGACCGTTATAGTTATCATCTTGATTTGGTTTTAATCTGTGCTGGTGGAGCAATTACCCTTCGGTATCTTAAGCGAAGCGGCCACCGAGTGAAGATTCTGCTGACAATTTCGATGACCTTGGTTTTAGGCGCGACGGCGCTAGTAAGCAGCGAACTGCTCAAGCACTGGCGGGATACCGATGCTTTATTCACCCGTTTCGAATCGTCGCGAAACTTCTCGGCTTCAGCAGCGCAGAGTGCGCATATTTATCGGTTGTGGGCTTACCACCACGGGGCTCAGGGTGACGAAGCCCGTGCCCAGAGTTTGCTGGCGCGCGCGCGGGCAGTATACCGCGAAGCGATGAGCGTTCGTCTTGCCTGCGGAGACTATTTGGGAGCCATCCAAATGGCTTACACTCAAGAAGCTGCTCTTGGTGCGGACGCCGCTCTTGTGCGCGAGCGAGGCTGGTGGTGGTGGCGGCTTGGGCGTAGTGAGGAGGCAAAACGTGATTTGCGGGCGGCTTTAAAACTCCAACCCGCAGAAGAGCGCACGCTGAAACTATTGCGCATAGTGGAGTCCGGCGGTGCACAACCGTGAGGCATGCGAAATAAAGTGTGATCGGCGAGAGCCCGAATTAGAGCTAAAATCAGGGACGGCTTTCGGAGCCCTGACTAGAAACCTCCTTTAAAAGAGGAACCTATGGTGTACTCACACTTGCGGGCGTATTGTGGGGGGGGCACGGTTTTTAGCGGTTTTTAGGCCTCAAGTGACGTTCAGGAATGAGGGCATAAAAATCCCGCATCTAATTGAATATTAGGGATTAAAACTGGCAGGTTGAACGGGACTCGAACCCGCGACCTTCAGCGTGACAGAGGGCTTAACGCTATTCTTGATTAATCACTTATAAAAGCGTGTGGGGGATATGTGGGGGGATGGCTTAAAGTTCAGTCGGGAAAGTCTGATGTCTGGCCTGTTCAGTTCTGAGGCGCATAGTTTGCCCCGGCGGGTCACGGGACGCTGCATAATTGAAAAATTATACTGACATTCAAACATTGAAGCGCACCGTGTGCGCATGGAATTTGAGTGGGACGAGACCAAAGCCGCCGCCAACCTCGCCC
>JAIXRU010000310.1 GCA_027485045.1 Opitutaceae bacterium
AGCGCATAAAGATCGAGGCGTGGGACGAGACGGTGGAGCAGTGGATCATCCGGGTGAACCGGCTGGCGGAGTGGTTTCCCGAGCTGGAGGTCAACGTGCTGACCGAGGCGGACCGGGCCACGCTGATCGAGCAGCTTTGCTACGGCGAGCTGGGGGCGCGGGCGGTGAAGGACAAGGACAAGGCGGAGATCGTGGCGGTGCTGCGCGCCTGGCTGGCGGCGGAACAACTGGCGGTGCTGGACGATTATCTGCCGGAGCGCCTGACCATGGCCAACGGGCGGAAGGCGAAAATTGAATACGCAGCGGAAGGGCCGCCGGTGATGTCGGCGCGCATTCAGGAACTCTACGACATCGAGGGTGGTTTTGCGCTCGGGCACGGGCGGGTGCCGGTGAAGATCCATGTGCTCGCGCCCAACTACCGGCCGATTCAGGTGACGGACGACCTGACGAGTTTCTGGCGCGACATTTATCCCAAGGTGAAGGCCGAGCTGAGCCGGAAGTATCCCCGGCACGAGTGGCGCTAGAGCGGGGGGCGCGGGGAATTGGGTAGGGTAGCTGACACACACTATTGGCTCGGGCGTGTTCAACATCCGATACACTTCCATCATTGCACACTTAAGACCGAAGCAGTTCTCGACACTCGCTGGCAGTTACGCAATTAACCTCAGGAAAAGGATCACTGTCTTACCTAACTTCATTCTTTTCCTGATGCACCAAGCCGCCCGCTATCTCCGCCTCCGCATCCATGCCAACCACTTAGTTTTAGGGATTTTTCCGTTCCTGGCCGCCCCTTACGCATTCGCGGAAACCGCCGACAAGCTCGCCAGCCTCGAACTCGAAAAACTCATGGAGTTGCCTGTCGAGACCGTCTCGGGCGTCTCCAAATACGAACAATCCATCCGCCAAGCCCCCGCCAGCGTCACCGTGCTGACCGCCGCCGATATCCGCAACTACGGCTGGCGCACCCTATCCGACGCCCTGCGCACCGCCCCCGGCTTCCACATCCGCAACGACCGTTTTTACGAATACGTTGGCAACCGAGGCTACACCCGCGCCTACGATTACAACTCCCGCACCCTCGTCCTCATCAACGGCCATCGTATCAACGACCCCATTTACCAACTGGGTGCCATCGGCACTGATTTCCTGCTCGACCCCGATCTGATTGAGCGAATCGAGATCATCCGCGGCCCCGGCTCCTCGGTTTACGGCAGCTCGGCCTTCTACGGCGCGGTTAACATTATCCCCAAAAAAGGCCGCGACCTCGCCGGTGGCCAAGCCGCCCTCGCACTCGGATCATCCCCCGACACCAAAGGCCGCGTCTCCTACGGCGACCGCACTCCCTCAGGCGTCGAATACCTCATCTCTGCCACGGTCGCTGACTCTCACGGCGAGTCCGACTTCGCCCTGCCTGATTCCTGGCGTACCGCCACTGGCCGACCCGACGCCAAAATCTCCTCCGAAGACGGCACCCGCCAACAACAACTCTACGCCCACGCCTCCTACCGTGGCTTCGAAACCGAGGCTGCCTACGGGCGCCGGGAGAAGGACGTCCTGCCCAACGTTTATAACACCTACCCCGGGGCCCACGCCGCCGATACCCGTGCCTACTGGCTTGCCCGCGCCTCCGGCCATGTCCAACCCGACGCCACCCTCGAAGCCAAGACCTCCATCGACTACTACGACTACGACGGCCATTTCATGCCGGAAGGTTATGGCTTTCACCGCTTCCACCCCACTGCCAGCTCCGTCTCGCTCAATCACGAGCTGCGCTACCATCAAACCTTTACCGACGGACACAGCCTCCTGCTCGGCACCGAAATCCAGAATAATCTACGGCTGAAAACCACCGGCAAAGACCTCGACGACCCCTCCCAATCGCTCATGCCGGTCAACGTTTCCTCCTCCTATGTAAGCCCCTTTGCCCAATTTGATTACCAACTCCTTGACCCCCTGCGTATCTCGCTCGGCGGCCGCTACGATAGTTACAGCACGGGCGAAGACCGCTTCACCCCCCGCACCGGCCTGATCTGGGACGCCACCAGCGCCACCACCCTCAAGCTCCTCTACGGTGAATCCTTCCGCGTGCCTAACCTCGAAGAGCGCTATCCCACCGAGCCCGGCAGCTCCGCCAACCCCAACCTCCGACCCGAGATCAACCGTAGTTGGGAACTCGTCGCCGAACACCAACTCAGCCCGACGTGGTCGGCCGACGCCCATGTCTACCACACCCAATCATTCGGACTCATTATCAACTACGCCAACTCCACCGACTACACCACCACCGGCACCGAACTCGGCCTAAACAGCTACCTCACCAACGGCATCCTCATTCGCACCTCCGGCACCTGGCAAAACACCCGAGACGAGAGCACCGATTCCCATGCCGCCGACAGCCCCCACTTGCTCGGCAAAGTCAACTTCTCCGCCCCCGTTTATTCCGACTGGCTGCGCGCCTCAACGGAGCTCCAATATGTAAGCAAACGCGACGATTTTACCGGCTCCGAGCTAGGCGAGTACCTCACCGCCAACCTTACCCTCCGCGCCGCTCCTCTCTGGCGCTCCTGGAGCGCCTCCATCTCCCTCTACAACATCGCCGACGCCCACTGGTCCGAAGCCACCAACGCCAGCCGCATCACCACCCCTCCACGCTCCGCCGTGCTGCGCATCACCCGCGACTTCTAAGGATGCACCGCCTGCGCTCCACGTTCCTCCGCAGTGTGCTTCAGGCGTGTCTCGCCCTTGGCCTTGCCGTGGCCACCCAGAGCGAGGCCGTAGCCCAACGCGCCCCCGCCTCCGCCGTGCTCGACGCCCCCAGCGTCACCGCCGCCTATATTCTCAACTTCATCCGCTTCACCGAATGGCCCGCCGCTGCGGGAGGTAAACCCGTCCCCGCCACCCCCGAAGCCCCCTACGTGATCGGCGTCGCCGGCAACCGCGAACTGCTCGACGCCCTTATCCAGATCACCGAGGGCCAACGCGTGCGCGGCCACCCCCTGCACGTCATCAACGTCAAGTCCACCGACGATCTCCCCGCCTGCCACGTCGCCTACCTTGCCCCCCCCGGCGGTCCCTACAACGACACCACCCTGCGCATTCCCGACGCCCTCCAGGCCTTGCAAGGCATCCCGGTGCTCACCTTTTCCACCGCCCCCGGCTTCACCCGCAGCGGTGGCGTCGTGCAACTTTTCCAAGAAGGCCAGCACCTGCGTTTCGAAATCGCCGCCGACACCGCTCGCTCCCTCGGCCTCACCATCCACTCCCGCCTGCTCGCCCTCGCCCGGCCTGCTCCCGCGCCATGAGCCAGCGCCACTTCACCATCAAGCGGCAGGTCCTCACCTTTGTAATCCTGCTGGGCCTTGGCATTACCCTGCCGATCGGCGGCGGCCTCTTTTTTCACCACTACCGGCAGGTGCAGGTGCGCCTCGAAGCTACCCTCCTGGCCACCGCCCGCATCACCGCCACCACCAGCTCCGCCGCCCTCGCCTTTAGCGATAGCGACGCCGCCACCGAGATACTCGCATCCCTCCGCCACGACCCCCTGATCTCCTCCGCCATCCTTTACGACCAGCAGAACCGCCCCTTCGCCACCTACAACAACAAGCCCGACGGCCGCTCTGAAATCGCCCCCTCCGAGATTTCCGTCGATGTCATTCATGCCGGCGTAACCTATGGCCGCCTCGTCTTGCGCGGTGCCATCGGCAGCGAACTACGCCGCACCGCCACCACTTGGATTAGCGCTTACGGCATCGGCCTGCTCATCGCCTTTATCGCCACCGTCTTTATCGCCCGCCGCTTCCATAACCAGATCGCCAACCCCCTCCAGCGCCTCGCCAACACCGCCCTGCGTATCACCCACGAACGCGACTACCAGGCCCGCGCCGAACTCGAAGGCAGCGCCGAGATCACCGACCTCGCCATCGCCTTTAACGCCATGATCACCGAGATCGCCCGCCGCGACGCCAAACTCGCCCACAAGGTCGAGGCCCTCAACAAAGAGGTGCTCGAACGCGAAGCTGCCGAAAGCGCCCTGCGTGATAATCAACACGTCATGCTCAAGCTCTCCCGCGAAGCCGGCATGGCCGAGGTCGCCGTCGGCGTCCTCCACAACATCGGCAATGTGCTCACCAGCATCAATGTCTCCAGCGACTTGCTCAGCACCCGCCTCACCAACTGCCGCCGCCGCCCCGTCACCAACCTGCGCATCCTGCTCGATCAGCCCACCGCCTACACCGCAGCCGTTTTCTCCGCCCACGACAACGGGCACGAACTGCGCAAATTCATGTCCACCCTCTCCGGCTCCATCTACACCGAAATCGACGAAAGCATCCGCCTGCTCGGCATCACCCAGACCGGCATTGCCCACCTCAAGCGCATCGTTTCCAGCCAGCAATCCCTTGCCCGCACCTCCCGCGTCAGCGAGCCCATCGTCCTGCACGACGCCCTCCACGAGGCCATCACCCTCGCCCGCACCGTCTCGCGCAACTTTACCCCCATCGAAGAGTCTCCCGCCGACAGCACTCTCGTCCTTGCCGATCGCAGCATGGTGGTGCAAATCCTGCTAAACCTCCTTATTAACGCCCACGAATCCATCCTCACCCACGCACCCGCCAGACCGTGCATCCGCGTGCAGATCGCCCCGCCAAGCCAAGGCTACATCCCCCTCTCCATCACCGACAACGGCCTAGGCATCGCCCCCGAGAAACTCGTCTCCATCTTCACCTACGGCTATACCACCAAACTCAAAGGCCACGGCTTCGGCCTGCACAACTCCGCCAACGCCGCCCGCACTCTCGGCGGCGACCTCCAGGTCTCCAGCCCCGGACTCGGCCTCGGTGCCACCTTCACTCTCTCCCTGCCCATTCACCACTCCGTGTAGTCATGCCGACCTCCACCACCTTCCGCATACTCATCGCCGACGACACCCCGGCCCTGCACGAGAGCTACCGCAACATTTTCGCCCCCCTCGGCGATTGCCCCACTTCGTTCCCTGGTGCCGAGAAATTCCTCGGCGCCGCTGCCACCAACGTGCCCGCGTCCGCCGGCCCCGTCTTCGAACTCACCTCCGTCTTCCAAGGCGAGGAAGCCCTGGCCGCTGTCGCCACCGCCCACGCCGCCGGCATCCCTTTCGCGCTCGCCATCCTCGACATTCGTATGCCCCCCGGCATCGACGGGGTGCAGACCGCCCTGCGCCTGCGCGTCGAATACCCCGAATTGCAGATTCTCCTCTGCACCGCCTACGCCGACTACACCTGGGCCGACCTCGCCGCCGCCTTCCCCGATAGCGACAGCGTCTTGCTGCTCAAAAAACCCTTCGACGCCATCGAGGTCCAGCAGATCGCCCACGCCCTCTGCCGCAAGTGGCAGCTCGCCTTGGAAAACCAAGGCCTCATCCACGACCTTGAATCTCGCGTAGCCGCCCGTACCGCCCAGCTCGCCCGCACCACCGACGAACTTGCCATCGCCCTGCGCGCCGCCCAGGCCGCCGAACGCGCCAAACACGCCTTCCTACGCAGTGTCAGCCACGAACTCAACACCCCCCTCAACGGCATCCAGGGCACCGCCAGTATCCTTGCCCTTTCCGCCCACCCCGAGACCCAACAACTGAGCAAGATCATCCTCGAATCCGGCTCCCGGCTCAACCGGCTCTTCACCCGCATCCTGCTCTACCTCCAGCTCGAAGCCACCACCCCCGTAACGCTCACCCTCCTGCAACCCGTCCCGGTACTCTTGCGTTGCTTCGAATCACACCTGCCCGCTGTGGAGGCCAAAAGACTAACCTGCCACCTCACGCTGGAAGCGCCCATTGAGCTTTTCCTGCTCTCCCGGGCCGATTTGCTCGCCGCCCTGCTCGACGACCTCCTCGACAACGCCATCAAATTCACCCCCCAGGGTACCATCCATGTTACCCTCGCCCACGACCCCGCCCTCGCACTCTTCATAATAAAAGTGGCCGATACCGGGCTCGGCCTCGACACCGACGAGATCGACGAGCTCACCGCGTTGTTCAAGCCCGGCGATGACAGCCTGACCCGACGTCAGGACGGCCTCGGCATCGGACTGGCCTTGATTGCGCGCATCAATCGCCACCTCGGCGGCACCCTTACCGTGTGCCCCGGCCCTACCTCGGGCACCCTCTTCACCATCTCCCTGCCCTGCGCCAGCCCCGCCTCGCCATCGGCCGCCCAGCTAACGAAACGGTGAAGGGGGCGCATTGCGGCGGTTTGGCGGTCGATGTAAGTGCCATACTATCCCTTAGCTCCACCCGAACCTTGAGTTCACCCCGTGTGTTTGGATTCTTTTCTCGCTCTGCTGGAACGACTTGCATTGCGGCCACCTAGTACCAATTACAACTCGTAAGGATGTTTTAGCATGGCCCAATGTAGCCCCGACCGGTGGTCGGGGTCTCTGGGGAAAACCAGACCACCGGTCGGCCCTATACCAGACGAAAGTCTCATTTCATGCCGTAACTGGTATAAAGCATTTTCTTAACATTTATGACCACGGAGGAATTAAACGACCAGCTCGCACATGCGTGCCAAAGTTGCCAGGCGGCATGCTGCAAGAAGGGCCAGTTATTTTTGCCGCGGGTCGAATATGAGCGCATGCACGCGCACGCGCAAAAGCTCGGATCGGCTGCGGTCGAGGAATTTGAAGAACGCGTGAGCGACCACGGCTCATTTCTTCTCTACGATCAAAAGGATCGCTGCCAATTCCTCGATGAGCGGAATCTTTGCGAACTGCATCCCTTGGGACTGAAGCCGAGCGAATGTTTCTGGTGGCCCTACCACGTCTTTACGGCGGGGTCGCAGGAGTCGCTGGAGATCCGCCTCTACACTTCATGTTGCGAAGGTTATCGCGCACACGGTCCGCATTCGCCTTACCCGGCGCACATCGAAGAGGGGGTTAACGCCATGGGTTTCGATGTGGTGCGCGCTTTTCGTCGGCAGTATGGCGGCAGCTACGACACGCAGTTCATCCAGTCGGTGGCGGCCGAGCCAAGGGTGTCCGTTTTTTCCCCTATGCCGTAGAAACGGCAGTTTGGCGGCGGAGTATCGCGCAAGGTGTTTTTTTAGACTTTGGCAGGTCGTCCGCTTGCGGACGCTCAGAGCTCCTGCAAGCAGGCAGTCTACAATGAATAGTCAAAATCTCGGGGAACGTTGGCATAGCCAGTGGTGTTCGGCAGGCGA
>JAIXRU010000003.1 GCA_027485045.1 Opitutaceae bacterium
AAAATCCTGCTCATGGATGAACCCTTCTCCGCCCTGGATCCGCAGACCCGCCAGGCCCTGCAGCGACTCGTGCTGCGCATCCAACGCAAGACCGGCACCACCATCTTTTTCGTAACCCACGAGCTCGAAGAAGCCGTGTTTCTGGGAGACCGCATTCTCGTGCTTTCGCAACTCACCGAAGAGATCGAGGGCGCGCGTATCGTGCTGAATTACGAAGTGCCCGAGTTCGACAGCCCGGAGGCCAAGCTCAGCCCCGAGTTTCAGGCCTATAAGCGTATGATCTGGGAGGCGGGCTTTATTGACCGACGCGCCTCCGCCAACACCCCCGCTGCCGCTTAGTCCACTCTTTTTGATCTTCTCAATTTAACGCTCACCAACATGATACGCCGCCTCCTCCCTGTCTGGCTCTGTCTCCTCACCGCCTCCGTTGCCGTCGCCCAGCCTCGCACCGTCGAGTATGTTAACCCCGTCCTGCCCTACGCCAAAAGCCCGGCGTTTAAAGACGGTTACAAACCCGTCACTTCCGGCCAAAAAGTGCTCCCCATCCTGACCTGGGGCCCGGACGGCCATCTCGTGACCAGTAATGCAGGTCAAAAACCGAGTGCGGCTTCCCCGGCCGCCCGGGCCCTCGGCGAGCCGCTCGAGATCAAGGTCATGGATCGCCTGGACGATCAGGTTCGCGCCGTCGTGGGCGGCCAGCCTTTTTTCCGTGGCACCGTTGCGCAGGTCGCGCTTGCCAACGAGGGGCTCCGCGCCCTCAACCCCGGGCTTGAACTCGTCGTGATTTACCAAGTGAGCTGGTCCACCGGGGCCGATGGTTTCGTGACCGTAAACGCGGCCTCGCTCCAGGACCTTAAAGGCCGCACCCTCGTCGGCCAGCTCAACGGCCCTCACATGCTCGACATGGTGCCAAAGATCTTGGAGGACGCCGGCCTCCAACTCGGCGACGTCACCCTGAAATACGTACAAGATATTAGCACGCCCAACACCGAGGTCGTGCCCCGCGCCACCGATCCCGCCAATGCCCTTCGTAATGATCGTAGCCTCGCCGGCGCCGCCATGATCAGCCCGGACATCGCGGCCATCACCTCCGGCGAAGGCCGCGGTGCCGTGCCCGGCAGTAAAGCGCTCTTTACCACGCGCACCGCCAGCCGCCTGATCGCCGACGTCATCGCCGTGCGTCGCGACTACTTTGAGAAAAACGAGCCTGCGCTCAAAAAATTGGTCAAAGTCTGGCTGGATGAGGCCAATTCCTACGCGGCCGAGCTCGATAACATCGCGAAAAAGAAAACCGCCGACCCCGAGCGGCTCCTCGCCTTTAAGAAAAAAGTCGAACCCCTCGCCGCCCTTTTCCTGGGCGATAAATCGCTCGTGAACGATTACCTCCTCTGGATCGGCGTCGATGCCGAGCTCGCCAAGGTGAAGGGCAACGTCGAGTTCTTCCAGACCAAGAACAACCCCGTCGGTTTCGAAGCCCTCAGCGCGGGCGTGCAACTCCCCATGGTGAAGCTCGGTTTTCTCTCGGCCAACACCCCCCTCGCGCGCGCTCCCTGGGATTGGTCCAGCCTCGGTGCCTCCGCTTTCGCGACTACCGTGACCAAAGCACCCTCCTTCGCCTCGACCGATTCGGTGCGGCAAGCGGCGGGCAAGGCCGAGGCTAACGCCCTTTTTAAGCACGACTTCCCCTTCGCCGCCAAAGAAGCGGACCTCGATTGGCGCAACTACGAGAGCGTCTTCGATGGTATTCATTCCAACGTAAAACGCTACGGTGGAGCGATTATCCAAATCCGTGGCCATGCCGACCCGCTACTATACAACTTCTTCAAGATGAAGCTGGCCAAGGGCGACTCCACCTACAGCAAAGGCAGCCAGACGAATCTCCCCATCCCCCCGCTCGAGGCCGTGGCCAACGCGAATAACAAATTGTCCTACACCCGCGCCGCCGCCATTCGCACCGCTTACGCCGCCTACCTCCGGGAGAAAATCGGGGTCTCCCCCGAGGAAATCGATCTGTCCCGCTTCGATCTACGCGGCATGGGCACCAGCGATCCCGTCTTCGCCAACCCCGTGACCAAGGAACAAACCAACGCAAACATGCGCGGAGAACTCGTCATCATCGCGGTCGAAACCGAAATTTCCGGAGATTTTAATATCGAGGATCTGAAGTAACCGCGTGGCCAGCTCCGCTCAACTCCCCCTTACGCTGTGAAACGATTTCTCATCCTCCTCGCCTGTCTGGCCGCGCCCCTGCTCGCCCAGACGCCCGCCGCCCAAGCCTATCGCGAGCGCCTCGCCGCCGAGGTCGCTGCCGAAACGGCCACGGTTTACACCATCATTTTTGATAACTCCGGCTCCATGAAAGGGACGAAGCTCGCGCAAGCCAAAGAGGCCTTCGCCACTTGGCTAGCCGGCGTCCAGCCGGGCAACGTTTGGAGCGTGTATAAGTTCGTCGAAGGTGGCGGCGCGTGCGCGTTACCCTTCACCCCCGATGGCCATACCCAGGCCGCCGCCCTCATCCAAAGTCTAAACGCCGATGCCAGCACTCCCATCGTGGCCACCCTCAAGCTCGCCGCCGAGGCCATCGCCAAACGGCGCGCCACCCGCCCCTACGAATCCCACGTCGTGCTCGTTTTCACCGATGGCAGCGAAAACGTGGATAAACGCGGTAACAAGGGCGTGATCGAAACCCTGCTCGACCTCCGAAAAACCGGCCTCGAGATCGTCGGCATCGGCTATGCCGGGCAAGGGGACTACATGCGTGGCAACGCCTCCCGTTATTATGACGCAAGCGATGGAGCCAGCCTCCGCCAAGGCCTCGCCGAAGTGGAGACGGAGATCGATCCGCTCGCTCCCGTGAAAATCACCGAAGAGGAAATGCGTCTCTTGAAAAACGCCCAGGTGGCCCCGGACGCACCGTCAACTTCACCTCCTCGCCCCGCTGCGCCCGGCAAGGCCAGCGCCCCTGCCTCAAGCACCCCGACCGCGCCCCCTGCCGAGCCGAAAACCAAGTCGAACAACCTTTTCGTGTTCGTCGCGATCGCCATTTTCGGGATTTTCTGTCTACGCAAAGCATTCTCCCGCTGAGTCTTATCGTTCCCGAGCACCGTGTTTAAAAAACTGCTTACGCTTGCCTGCCTCGCCGCGCTGGTGGGCATGGTGGCCTGGAAACTCACCGAGCCCGGCCGCCTGGAAAAATCCCGTCAGGCCGCGCTCCTTGCCACCAGCGATGTGCGCGACTTCCCCGAAAAAATCACCGTCGGCGGGGACGAATGGATCGGCTACCTCATCTTCAAATCCCGCATCATGCAGGAGACGCTCGCCGCCCAGGGCATCGGCCTCACTTACCGCCTGCAGCCGGATTTTAACCAACGCGTCGCCGAGCTCGCCACCGGTCAGCTCGATATTGCCGCCCTCACCGTCGATTCCTTTATCCTCAATGGCAAAGCCCACGCCTACCCGGGCGTGATCGGCTTCATCATCGACGAGTCCACCGGCGGCGATGCGATTATCGGCGGCCCCGGCTTCACACGCCTCGATGACCTCCGGCGCGAGGGCATCCGCGGCACTTTTGTCGGCCAATCCCCCTCGGAATTTTTGCTCAAGGCCACTTCTGCCCATTTCCGCCTGCGCAACATCCAGCGCGATCTCCACGCTTGGCGCACGGCCACCATCCAAGAGAGCTACACCGCGCTGGCGGAGAAAAAGGCCGACTTCGCCGTCCTGTGGGAACCCCAAGCCAGTCAGGCCCTACGCGAGATTCCCGGCACCCAGCGGCTCACCGATACCAACCAGGCGCGGGACATCGTGGTCGATATCGCCGTATTCAGCCGCAAACTCCTTCAGGAGCGCCCCAAGGTCGCCCAAGCCGTGAGCAAGGCCTATTTCCAGGCCCTCCACCACTACCTCAACCGCCCCGAAGAGCTGCTCGGTCTGGCGGCGGCTTGGGGCAAGGTGCCACGCGAGCAGGCCCGCACCCTCCTCGGCGGCTTCACCTTCGCTTCTCTTCAGGCCAACCAAGATGAGTGGTTCGGCAGCACCTCCACAACGACAGGACGTCTCTTTGAGACCATCCCCCGCATCACCGAAATCCTGATCGCATCCGGCGACCTCCCGGACGATCCCCTTGGCGGTAATCCCCACATGATCACGAACCGCCGGCTCGTCGGCGATCTCGTGCAAGCCGCCGATATCCCCGCCTTGCTGGCCCCCGTAGGCGCGCCGACGCGAGACTTTACCGCCCTCTCCGCCGCCGAGTGGGCCGCCCGCAGCGCCAATCCCATCGGGACCTTGGTGGACGAGCCCATCCTCTTTCAACGCGGCTCCACCGAACTCACCGAGGATTCCCTGCTCATTCTTGA
>JAIXRU010000143.1 GCA_027485045.1 Opitutaceae bacterium
CCGAATCTTACCAGCGTCACCGCCACCAGTGCGGAGGTCGCTCTGACTGATCTCAAGTTCACTTACGATAGCGGTGCTGCCAATGCCGTCATCGCGATAGATAATCTCACGGTTACCGCCATCCCCGAACCGGCCTCCTTCGCCTTCATCGCCGCCCTCGCCAGCGCCACCGCCGTGGCCTTTCGCCGACAAAACCACGCCCGCCTTCGCACATCCTGATTTCGGCCTCGCCCGCGCCCCGTCCGCTCGGATTGGCTCTGCCCACTCACGATGCGCATCACCGGCCTAGCCCTTGTCCCGCCCCCCTCCGCCGCCGATCTTCCCCGGGTCACCCCCGAACTGCTCGCCTCCGTACTCGCCCGTTACTCGCGCAGTAACGAGGGCATCCACACCATCCTCGCCAAAGTCGATCCCGCCGACCCCGACGCCTCCATCGACCGCATTCTGAAATTCGTCGACTACGGGCACGCCTCCATCGGCGGCCTCACCGGCGGCCTCGCCATCGCCCTCGACGATGTTTCCATGTGGCTCGCCTACAAGGTCTTCGAAATCGCCCAGATGGCCGACGGCCAGGAGTCCTCCACCCGCTACATCACCCTCGCGCCCAGCGCCCTGCCCGAACCCGAAGCCCTCGGCATCCCCGCCGATCTCGCCCCCCGCTGGCGCGAAGTCATGGGCCGCGCCTTCGCCGCTTACCAAGCCGAATACACCCGCCTCGACGCCCTCGGCACCGCCGAGCCCGAACGCGTGCGCGTCCCCGCCGACGCCAAACCCGCCGTGGTCGCCCGCATCCGAAAAAACTACGCCCTCGACCGCGCCCGCTACTTCATCCCCCTCGCCACCCGCACCAACCTCGCCGTCGTCCAGTCCTCCCGCATGTGGGCGCAGACCGTAAAACACCTCGCCTCCCTGCCCCAACCCGAGGCCCGGGCCGCCGCCGACCTCATTCGCAGCGAACTTCTGAAAATCTCCCCGCGCCTCATGCGCCACAGCGGACCGGAATTCAGCTACCAAGCCCAGGCCGCCGCCGAACTCGCCACCTCCTGCCGCCTCGGCCTCGAACGCCTTTCCTCCTCGCCCCTGGCCGACCAGACTTGGGTCCACGTGGATCGCGCAACCCCGCCCTTCCTCGCCGAAACCCAATCCGTGCCCGACGCGCTCTCCACCCGTGCCAACCGCTACGGACAACAAGGCACCGCCACCCGCCGCATGCGTGTAAGCTTCGCGTGGAACAACCTCGCCCTCGCCGAGCTACGCGACCTCAACCGCCACCGCACCGGCCACCGCTACACTCCGCTCATTCAAGCCGGTTTCTACCTCCCCGCCGAAATCCCCCACGCCACTCACCAAGCCCTGCTCGACGAACAACTCGCCCTCACCCGCGATCTCCTCACCCGCGGCGACAGTGCCTACGTTTACAGTCTGTTGCTCGGTGCGCAGACCCCTTTCGAACACTGTACCCAAGCCGATAAATTCATCTACGAGGCCGAGTTGCGCACCGGCATGGGCGCTCACTACCGCTACGCCGAACACCTCAGCGCCGCACTAGCCGGCTTTTTCCAGCAAGTGCCCGAAGCCCGCAACTGGGTGGTCGAAGGCACCGCCGAGCCGGAATAACCTTGCCGCAGGCCTCTTACGATAGTGGCTTATACCTGCATGAAACCCCTCGTCGGCCGATTTTTCGCCGCCGGTCTGATTGCGGCCCTCACCCCCGCCGTAGCCGCCCCCGGCAATGTTGATACTACGAAGAAGGCTGACTCCGTCTCGACCACCCAGAAGGCCGTACTGCCCGATAAAGTGCCCCTGGAGAAAAACGAGGGCCTCATGGATAAGCGTTTCGACACCCAAACCGTGCCCAAAAAAGACGCCCTCGTCGGCGAACGCCGCAGCCCGATCGAGCTCAAGGAAACCCGCGAAAAAAACCTCATTCAGCCCGAGCTCAAAGAATACGATCGTATCGACCGTAAGGACAGTCCCTGGGCCGGAAAAATGTCCCGCTACTCGACCAAGGACGACTCCTTCAACACCGAGCACACCAACCGCTTTCAGGATAAAATCGGTGAAGCCTCCCCAGTCACCGACCAAGTCAAACCCGTCACCTCCCAGCGCACCCTTTTCGACCGCATCAACCGCTTCGCTTTTCGCAAAAACTCCGACGCCAGCGTGACCCTCAGCACCGCCGGCAGCGAAAAAGCCCCCACCGACGCCTCCAACCGCTCCTCCCTCGGCGACCCCTCCGCTAGCGCGACCATACCCGCGCAAAGTTCGCCTAAACGCTAGCGCACCCAACCCACCCACACTACCCGTGAAGTCCTTTCGCGTTCTCCAGTTAAACATGCAGTTTGGGCAAATCTGGGACGACCGCGACCCGGACAACGCCCCTGTCCGCATCGAAGACACCCTCGCCGAGATCACCCGGCACGGCGCCGACATCATTCAACTCCAAGAGGTTGAACACGCCCGCCCGCCCCTCGGCACCGCCACCGCCAGCCCCACCCCGAACTACGACCGGCTTCGCGCCGCCCTCCCCGGCTACCACTCCCACTTTGCCTACCCACCCGCCGACCCCCGCGAACTCCCCTTCGGCATCGGCCTCGCCATTTTTTCCAAGCAACCCCTCACCGACACCTTCGCCGAGACCCTGCCCTCCCCGCCCATAGAGTTTGAATTCCAGGGCGAGAAAAAGACCCCCACTGATCGCCTGCTCATCGGGGCCAAAACCCACGCCGCCGGCCGCGAACTCTCCCTGTTAAACACCCACTTGCTGGCGTTTTTCATGCTCAAGACCGACAGCCGCGCCCACCCCGGGCAACGCGCCCGTCTCGCCGCCCACCTCCGCGCCGCCCAGTCCACGCCCACCATCCTGAGCGGCGATTTCAACGTCCGCGACCACGTGGGTCTCGCCGCCCAATTCGCCGCCGAAGGATTCAACACCGCCCAGACCGAAAAAATCACCTGGCGGCGCATGCCCTACGTGCTGGACCATATTTTCTACAATTCACCCCTGCGCTGCATCGGCAGCCAAGTCATCCCCACCCTCGCCAGCGATCACCACGTGCTCGTCGGCGACTTCGTTTGGGCCTGACGCTCCGACCCGATCCAGCAAACGACGCCTAACGTTTCTGCTGCCGCACCCGCTCCTTTTCCTCCTCGCATTCCTCGTCCAGCCGCGCTTTTTCCCGCGCCAACTGCACCCGCACCTGCTCGGCCACATCGGCCTCGCCGCGCACCAAGGCCTTTTCCATCTGCTCCTTGAGGAAAACCTGTCGTTCCGCCCACTTGCCCTTGTAGACCAGATCGATCTCGGCCAGCCGCGCCTTTTGGGCCGGGCTCAGCGGTTTTTCCTTCGGCTCGGATTTGGCCAGCCGTTCCATCGCAAGTTCGTAAGCGCTTTTCATAGCCCCCACTCAAACCAACCGCACCCCAAGCACAAGCCCCAGCCCAAGCACCGCAAAAGGCAGCCAGTAGCCTCCCTCCCGGCTCTGCCAGCCCCGCGCATAACCCGCCGCCAGCACGCCCAGGATACCGGCCGACGCCACCGTCGCACACCACGGCGCCACGAACTGCGCCTGCCACGCCATTCCAGGCACCTTCAAGGCCAGCTCCACCGCGCCCTCCATGCCCGCCAGCACGAAGGCCGCCGCATGGTTAAACACACTCGCCAAACCTTCCCAGCCCAGCCCCCCCACCAACATCGCCGCCACCCCGGCAAACAACACCAGGCTCGAAACCGGAATCAGCACCAAATTCACAAAAAATCCCCCCGGCGTAAGCAGCCCGAAAAACGCCAGGGTCGCCGGCGTGCTCACCAGCATCGAAGCCAGGCCCAGCGCCACCGCCCCGATCACGCCTCGCCCCGTCTCCTCCACCCCGTGTTGCCACGCCCTCCAATCCGACTTCGGCAACAAAGCCCACGGCCGCCACCCCTCCAGCCACTTTTCCTGCAAGGGCACCCCGTGCAGCAACAAGGCCGCCACGATGCCATAACTCATCTGGAAACTCGCTGAAAACAACTGGTGCGGCTGCACCACCAGCACCGCCAGCGCCGAGGTCACCAACGCCGCCAGACTGTTGCCCGGCGCGCGAAACTGCTGCGCCCCCAGCAAACACGTTACCATCCAAAACGCCCGCACCGCCGAGGGCGATCCACCCGTGATATCCACAAAGGCCCACAACACCCCCGTGCCGATCAAAAACCGCACCCGCCCCGGCACCCGCACAATCGCCAGCAGCGTATTCAAAGCCACCGCGATACCCGCCACATGCAGCCCCGAAATCGCAAACAAATGCATCGTGCCGCTCTGGATAAACAACTGCTGCTGCCCTTCGCTCAGCTCCTGCTTTTTCCCCAGCAACATCGCCACATAAAGATCCCCCAGTCGGTCCTGCCCGGCCAGCCCCATGCGCAAACTCGCTTCCAAGCTCCCCGCCGCCGCCGCGCAAAACCGCACCCACGCCCCCGCCTCACTCACCTCCCCTACCAAACGCGCCCGGTTAAAAGAAAAATTCGCCCCCTCATCCGCCAGGAACCGGTCAAAACTCCCCGCCTCCGGAACCAGCGGCACCGCCCGCAACAAACCCACCGCCGTAAACTCCACCCCGCGCAGCGCCGGCGCCCGGTCCTTCGGCCACACTGCGGAAAACTGCGTCTTCTGCCCGATCAGCTCCCGCAGATGCGCCTCCGCCCCCGTCACCCGCGCCACCCCGCCTGCCCGCTCCACCCCCGGCGCGGTGGCAAACACCCGCTCAATGCGCAGCGTCAAACGCGCCTCGCGGGGCGGCAGCCCCAAGGCGTCCCACTCCGGCAACCGCGCCCGCTCCTGCGTCGTGCGCAAGGCCCCCGCCCCCAACACCGCCAAAAAGATTCCGATCCAGATTGCGCCCCTCCTCGCTCCCGCCGCCCAAGCCCCGCCCAACCCGGCCACCGCCACCCCCGCCCAGACCGCCTCCGGCCAATTTACCAACCCGCCATGCACCGCCGCCGCCCCCGCCGCCCAAGCCACCAGCAAACCCGCCAAAGGCGCACGATGCGCGAGGCTGCGCGCCCTCACGCCCCACCCTCCGAAAACCGATTGTTTAATAGAGTTAAATTCACCGCAAAGCCCTTGCCAAACCATGACCCACTCCCACCCCGCTCTGGCAAGCCCATCCCTACGCCCCTCCGAGTTCACGCGGCACCCTGCGCCGCATCACTCCGCTTCAGCGCCCGCGCTGTAAAAAACTTTTTCCGCCTTCCCACGCGATCCTGCCTCGCGACCGGGCCTTTGTTTCTTCCAACTGACGACATCCCATGCGTCCCTTTCGTATCCTCCTCGCCCACGAGCTCCGTATGCTGCTGGTCACTCCCGCCACCTACATCGCGGCCACACTCTTCCTGCTCGTGATGGGTTTTGTGTTTTCCGGCATCCTCGAAACCTTCGCCGCCGCCCCCCAGGAGGGCTCGCCCGCCTCGATCTTTTTTCAACTCTTCTGGCTCCCGGTGTTTTTCATGGTCCCGCTGCTCACCATGAAGTGCCTCGCCGAAGAACGCCGCCTCGGCACCCTCGAAACCCTGCTCACCACCCCCGTCACCACCGCCGAGGTCGTGCTGGCCAAATTCTTCGCCGCCTACGCCCTCTACGTCGCCCTCTGGGGCTCGACCGGCGGGTTTTTCTACATCCTGCATAAATTCGCCGGCCCCACCCAGCCCCTCGATTACGGTCCTCTTCTCGGCGGTTACCTCTTCATCGCTGTTTCCGGCGCGCTCTTCGTCTCCATCGGCATATTCGCCAGCGCCGTCACCCGCAACCAGGCGGTCGCCGGCATCCTCAGCTTCGTGCTCCTGCTCACCCTGGTCATCGGCACCCGCTTCGCCAGCACCCTCGAGCTGCTCAAACTCGAAACCATGACCACCGCCCGTCACGCCCTGGACTACGTGCAGATCTTCACCCACCTCGAAGACTTCACTCGCGGCGTCATCGATACCCGCCAGGTCCTCTACTACCTGAGCGGCGCCAGCCTCGCCCTCCTCCTCGCCATCCTCGGCGTCGAGGCCAAACAACTCCACAGCTAACCAGTCCCCGCTCCCTTCTCCCCGCTCATCCTTACTAGCTCTACCAGCTTACCAGCTCTACTAGCTCTCCCTTCGCCCCGCTCCCCGCTCCAGCCCGCCCGATGCCCTCTTCGTTCGCCACCGCCCGCCGCCTCCGCACCGCCCACTTGCTCCTGCAAGCGCTGCTGCTCCTGGCCCTCGTAGTAGGTCTCAACTACCTCGCCACCCAACACGCCTGGCGCTTCGATCTCTCCCGCCACTCCCGCCACTCCCTCTCCCCCGAGACCCGCTCCTACCTGCGCGAACTCTCCGCCCCGGTCAAAATCGTCGTCACCCTCAGCGAAGACACCGACGACGACACCATCGCCCAGGCCTCCCGCGATGTGCGCGCCCTGCTCCGCGACTACATCGAAGCCTCCGCCGCCAACCCCCGCGCCCCCATCACCGTCGAGTTCGTGGACGTTTACCAAAACCGCGCCGCCGCCCAGCGCCTCGGTATCGACAAACCCAACACCATCCTCGTCTCCTCCGGCTCCAAAACCCCACGCAGCATCGGCCTCGAAGAACTCTACGACGTCAAAAACCGCGAAAAAACCGGCTTCAAAGGCGAACAAGCCTTCACCGCCGCCATCCTCGATGTCTCCCGCGCCAGCAAACAATCCATCTACTTCCTCACCAGCCACGGAGAAATGGACCCCAACGACACCGACCCCGCCCGCGGCCTCTCCCTCCTGCGCGACGAACTCGCCCTGCGTAATTTCGACCTCTCCGTTGTCGATCTTAGCAACCCCGACGACCGCGCCCGCGTGCCCGCCGCCGCCCTCCTCGTCATCGCCGCCCCTCAAGGCCGCTACAGCCCCGACGAACAGGAATTCCTCCGCCGCCACCTCTCCTCCTCCGCCGGCCGCGTGCTCGCCCTGCTCAACCCCGTCAACCCCCACGGCCTCGACGAACTCCTCTTCGACTGGGGCGTGCTCGCCGACGACGTCGTCATCCTCGACCAAAGCGCCGAGGGCCGCTCCGACACCGGCGACCTCATCCTCTACCCCGCCACCTCCGGCCACCCCGCCATCGACTTCCTCGCCTCCAACAAAATCGCCGTCCGCTTCGGCCCCTCCCGCTCCGTCCGCCCCGACCCGGGCCGCTCCCTCGACCCCGGCCTCAACACCCTCCCTCTCCTCGTCACCTCGCGCGGCGCCTGGGGCGAACGCTCCTACCGCCAGCGCGGCCCCGCCGCCTTCGACCCCGCCGTGGACCTCGCCCCGCCCCTCGCCGTCGGCACCGCCGCCGAACGCGTCGCCCCCAAAGACAAACTCCCCTTCAGCGTACGCAGCGGCCGCCTCATCGTTTACGGCGGCGGCGAATGGATCGCCAACGCCCGCCTCGCCGCCGGCGGCAACCTCTCCCTCGCCCTCGCCTCCATCAACTGGCTCGTGGATCGCGATACCCTGCTCCAGCTCCCGCCCCGCCCCATCGAGAAATTCCAACTCTCCCTGAGCTCCGTGCAACTCGGCCACCTCCGCCTCAGCCTCCTCTTCGCCCTGCCCGCCCTCACCGCCACCCTCGGCCTCCTCGTCTACTGGAGCCGCCGCCGTTAACCTCCCGCCCCCTTGTCTCGTAGGCTTGAACGTGAGTTCAAGTCCCCGCTTCCCCGCTCCCCGCTCCTCCTTACTAGCTCTACCAGCTTACCAGCTCTACTAGCTTCCCAGCTCCCACCTCCTCGCTCCCACCGTGCGCTCCACCTTCACCGCCATCCTCCTCGCGCTAAACCTCGCCGTCTTCGGCTACCTCTACTTCTCCGAACACTCCTGGTCCTCCACCGGCCGTATTGAGGAAAACCGCCGCCGCGTCCTCGGCCCCGAAGCCGCCAACCTCGAAAAACTCGAACTCCTCGCCCCCGC
>JAIXRU010000327.1 GCA_027485045.1 Opitutaceae bacterium
AGTAGCAATCATCCGTCCTCCCCGGGGACCGACGTAGCAGTTGGCCGCATCGCTTACTGGGTGGGTGATGAAGGAGTTAAAGCGCGCGTAAATTTGCGTGATCCTTACGTGCAAAGCACCGCGAGCACCAACTTGGATTCGTCCGGTAATCCAGTCGTGCCTGCATTCACGCCCACAGCAGATCAACGCAAGCTGCGGCTTGCCGTCGCCCAGCGAGTCGGAATTGAGAAGATGGCGACGAATGCCGCAGGCACAGATTACTTGGGGGCGACGGTTTTTCCTGTTGGCACGGATAGTTCGAACCCAGCCAATGCAAATTTCATCGATCGAACTACGGCGGTGATGGATGGCACTCAAATCGGACTTTTGAGCGGGCTGCCGGCCGACTTTCAGAAGAATAGATTTCACGATCTCACGACCTACTCGAATGGCTTGCTGACGAATACCAGCAGGGGTGGTCTGCGGGAGGATTTAACTTACCTGTTTGAGCGGACCACTGATGCCGCCTTCACGACGGCTTTGACTACAAATTCAGTCGCAGGGCTGACTTCGAGCGGGGGAAATACACAACTCTACCAAGGTGCTGACTTCCCTACGGCTGGTGAGGTCGTAAACGGTCCGACTTGGGAACAATTACGCAGCTACTACCGGATAAAAGACACACTAGGAGGTGCCACATCAGTCACTATTCGCCAGCAAACCGCGACGCAACATGGTATCTACCCGCTCCTCACCCAATTTCGAATGATGTCGGGCGTCAGCTTATTCAGGCAGGCGGCAAACCAAAATATTCCACGTGCACACATGCAATTTGCCATGGTGCTGGCCAATCCCTACGATGTGCGTATCGAAGGCACTAATATATCGGTGAATGTAGGCTTTAGCAGTGGAATGGGCTACGAGATGGTCATCAGTGCAGCAGTTGCCGGAATGAACCCAACTGCCGGCAATTTCGCCAACTATAGGGTATGGCAAGCGGTTCAGGGCCTGCGCTTTAGAGTCCCCAACCTCAATCTGGAACCAGGTGAAGCGCGTGTATTCATGCCCAAGCGTTCCAGTTTACCCGCTAATTTCATAGGGGATGCGTCCTTTAATCAGTTCCCACTCACAGGCAACACCGCCAGTCCGACGTATATCGAAATGGAGAACGTCTGGGATTACTCTGCCGCAAACACCTTGGTTTACCGCCCTCTCGCAACACCCGCGACGGGCCTAACGGATGCTCAGGCTAATGACAGTAATCTGTGGTTTAGAACCTTCAACCAGACGGGTAACTGGAGCTTTCTTATACTGGATGCGAACAGTAACGTCTTACAGCGCCTCGCAGGTGCAACCCTTGACGCCAATTCTGTTCAAAATATTACATTCCCTCGGGACATGACACTAGTCTCTATAGGCTCAAGCAGCTCGATGACCGAGACTGGCGGCTGGGGCTACTCACTCTTGGGGCCTTGGCATGGGAGTGGCAGGTATGCCTACATCGGACAAACCGACCTGCGTTCTCCCCTGCATGCATTTTCTATCAAAACCACGGGAAATAACTTTACGACCATTGCAGGAGCTCGGGGACGCGACAAATTTTCCGATGAGATGGGTGGCACCAATATTGACCCGAACGCGCCCAATGATATTGCTGGCACACCTCGGATAGCTTGGGGGCCCTATACCGAACGTCAATCAAGCCCTGGTAAGCCCGCAGGGTGGTCGGCTGCTGCGTTCAAATATCAAAACCCTTTTTATTCGCTACCTCGCGCGGGCTTGGTTTCAATTGGACAACTCTCGCACGCCAATCTCGGTGGCTTTTCCACCGACTCGGCAACAACCTACTCCAACGGTTCTCAATATACCTCTGCGAATTCTGCAAACCCGGCCTTTGTGATCGGGAACTCCTATGCTAGCCCATTGATCAAACGTGAGTTAACAAAATATCCTGGCGCGCCTGGCACATGGGATCCACATGCCCGCGACTCGTCCTATTTTGCGAACAAGACGCTTTGGGATGGTTATTTTTTCTCCACTGTACCGCAGTCTGGTGCGTTTGATTTTACGACCGACAAGTTGGCGAATCCCCGCTTAAAGCCAATAGGCTCGACCTTGGCCGTAGCTGATTATCGTGCTGATAAATTTGCGGCGGCTAGGCAAATGGTGATCGCCGGTTCATTTAATATAAACTCCACATCGAAGCAGGCATGGCGCGCCCTGTTGGGCTCCCTACGCGGTGCGGAGCTTAATGGTGAGCCCAATCTCAATGCGCCGTTACCGCGCAGCCTCTATACAACGGGGGGATCCACAGGCGTGACCACAATAACCAACGCTAACGCTACAACGGGCTTTCGTAACCTTTCTGATCCTGACTTGGATTTACTGGCCACTGCTATCGTCACCGAAAACAAGGCGCGCGCCGCAGTCTATGGCCCCTCTCGATCTTTGGCCGAGTTTATTAACCGCCGGTTAGAAATTACGGGATCCGCTAATGCAGGTTTTGGCCTAAAGGGTATTTTACAGACCGCTCTGGATAATACCTTGAATAGTGTCAATTTTAACTTAGCTACGGATATGACTAATGCCCCTGGTTACGCGATGGCCGAGCCAACCAATAAACTGTCTCAACGTCTGGCCGGCTTACCCGGTTGGCTATTACAGTCCGACATATTACAGCCACTCGGACCAGTGATCACCTCCCGCTCGGATACGTTTCGTATTCGTGTGCGAGGTGATGCCATCAACCCGTCGCTTAATACCGCTACGGCCCCTGCGGTTACACCGGCAAGCATCGCAGCATCGTCGTGGTGTGAAGCTATTGTTCAGCGCATGCCGGAATATGTAAATAGCAGTACAAATGCTTCCGATGCTCTGCCCAGTAGTTTGACTGCCGAGAATACGACGTTTGGCCGCAGTTTTCGCGTTGTTTCCTTCCGCTGGCTTTCTCCTGGAGACCTCTAATTTTATGAAACGCTTTCTTGTTTTCCGTCACTTTATTCTTCTTGGGCTGCTTTGTTTGCCGGGCTCCATCTTTGCTGCGGATACCGGGCCCATTCTACGCTTTATGAGTTGGGAAACACCGGTGACCGATTTGTTTCTTGTCGTCGGAAAAGAACTAAAGCCGGTCTCTATCCCCGCGTTCAATGTATCTGCGCCGGTGTCCTTACCAAGTGGTACGATTGAAGTGATATTGATGAAAAAAGTCGCCACCAGCGAAGGAGGACAGACTCCGGTTGTCGTCGCTCAAGCCGTTCTTCCTGAGGGGGCAGCCGGAGCCTTGGTGGTTTTATTACCTGCCGCGTCAACCGACACAACCGCCGCCTATCGCCTGCTTGTCTTTTCTGATTCTCCCAGTGACTTTCCGGCCCAATCGATTCGCGTTATCAATCTTTCTGGTAACAATTCGGCCGTGCGTATCGCGGGCGACGATTACCGAATACCATTTGGGCAAAGCAAAATCACCCCTCTTTCGCTGGATCGACTCGGTCGTTGTCTGGTAACGGCTGCAGTGGTGGAGAACGGGGATTGGAATATCGTTTATAGAGATATGCTCGCGCCGGAGCACACGCAGCGTGTCACGCTGCTGATGGTTTATTCGCCCACAGGCGCGGGTACTTCTATGAGTTACGACGAAATACTTGCTGGTGGTAAACGTGCTTCGACCCAGTTTGCCGTGGTGCTTCTCGATGACGTTATTGGCAACAAGATCCAGGGGCGTTCGACTCCTGATCCTGACAGTCAGGGTGGCAAAGTAACCCCGGATCGCATGAAGATGCCTGGACACCCATAGGAATCGAGCCGACGTCCAACAACGGGATATGACCCGGGTGGTGGGGAATTCATTCCTTGTCGTTTTTTGGGTTAAAATCAGAGAACCCGTTTCTCGACCTTGCCATCACCGCGTCGTCTTCCCCTCGCTCCACTGCCCTAAAAACGATAGCCGGTGCACACGTTTGGGCGTTCCTCGCGCATTGGCCTGAATCTGGGCCAAAAGCCAATTCACCAACGCGGCCCCGACCGATTCCAGATCGGGATCTATACCCGACCAATGGGTCGTATCATCCGAAAGCCATATATGCGCCACCCCGATGTCTCCGGGAATACTATATCCGGCCTTCCGCAGCCAGTCACAGGTTTGCCCCAGCGCACAGAGCACCACATCCGGCTTTTCCTTTTTGACCCAAGCGATCAACAAGGCCTCTTGTTCAGCCACACTGCACGGCTCGGGCGTAATTAATAACTTCACCCTGTCGGCACCGGGCCACTCGGCCATTTGAATCCGAAAAGAGGCTTCATACTGCCTGCCTGTATGTCGATTATGCCAATCGCTCACGAAAAGCCCTATCCTGCGATAGCCTCTCGCCCGCAACGCAATACAAGCCAGTTCGATATTCGAAAAAAAGTCCGATTGCACATGATGAAACCGCTCGGGAAACGCACTGGTTATCGGCCTGGCATCCATACTCGCCACCATCCCGCCCAAACACACCAAACTGATGTCAGTCCATGGCTGCAAAGCGAGATCCGCATTACGTAAAATGGGCAGTATCGCCCCCGGTGCCCCCCGCGCCTGCAAAATCTGAGAATACCTCAAGGCCCGGCGTTCTGTGGACAACTCCGTCGCTCCTTCCACCCAAATTTCCTCAAGCTTGAATCCACAACGTTCCGCTTCCAACTGCGCTCCTCGCCAAATCCGTCTCAAATGAAGGATTTTCGTATGGTGGCCGCGTTCCTCGAAATCATTAATCCACCCAAGCGTGGCATGATAACCCCCGCTACGACGTCTCACGGCGGCGTGAAAAAGCGTCACGATTGGGTTGGGTTTATAACCGATGCGCTCCGCCGCCGCGCGCACCCGGATCCGTGTTTCTTCGCTGCATTCCGAGGCGGCGCGTAACGCACGCGATACCGTCATCTTGGAAACGCCCGCCTCCCTTGCCACATCATCCAACGTAAGCAGGCGATTCACTGGTTTGGAAATATCGGAGCACATTCACCTCTTTATGGCGGAGTATTATCCCTACGCAATCCGTTACAAGTATCATCAAGACGTGTTCGCGACTAAAGTCATGTCAGCACATGCCTGCTTCGAGTATCCATGACCCCGCCCCTCCCCTACCGCTTCGAAGACTCCCGCCGCGTCGTCACCATCACCGATCCCCGCCTGCCCCAGCCGTGGATCAACTACCTCTCCAATGGCGACCTCCACGCCTTCGTCTCCCAATCCGGCGGCGGCCTCGCCTGGTGGAAGAGCCCGCTCAAAAACCGCCTCACCCGCTATCGCCAATACAACCTCCCCATCGATAGCCCCGGCTTCTACGTTTATATTCGCGAGGCCGACGGCACCGTCTGGTCCCCCTCGTGGCGCCCCGTCGAAACCAAGCTCGATGCCTGGCGCGCCGAGCACCAGCCCGGCCTTACCCGCTTCGTCGCCCGTCGCGGCGACCTCGAGGCCACCCTCGAACTCTTCATCGCCCCCGGTGAAAACACCCTCGTCTGGGACGTCTCCGTCACCAACCACTCCGGCCAACCCGTCAAACTCGACGTCTTCGGCTACGTCGAACTTTGCCTGCTCGACTGGAAACAAGACACCGACTGGGCCTGCTACGTGAAACACAACCTCCAGGTCGAGTGGGACGCCTCCGCCCAGGCCGTAGTTTACGTGTATCGGCATTTTCACTTCAACCCCCACCTCGCCGACTGCCCCCTCGTCCACTTCGCCGCCAGCGCCCCCGTCGCCTCCTGGTCCTGCGATCGCGACGCCTTCGTCGGCAACTACCGCGACGAACGCTCCCCCGTCGCCGTCGAACGCAACGCCTGCGACAACCAGCCCAACCTCTGCGGCGACCCCGCCGCCGCCCTCCAAGTCCCCCTCGACGTACCCGCTGGAGGCACCACGCGCTTCCAATTTTTCCTCTCCACCGAAGAGCAGGCCACCGTCGCCTGGCCCCGCGCCCTCGACGCCGCCCGCGCCTCCCTCGCCCGCCTGCGCGCCCCCGGTGCCGTCGATAAACTCAAAACCGACCTCGCCACCTGGTGGGATAAACACCTCGGTGTTCTCCAAGCCGACCTGCCCGACGCCGACATCGCCCGCCAGGTCAACACCTGGAGTCCCGTCCAAAGCGTGCACACCGCCCGCTACTCCCGCTCCATCAGCCAACACGCCGCCGGCGTGCGCACCCTCGGCTACCGCGACACCTGCCAGGACATGCTCGCCCTCGCCTACCGCCGCCCCGCCCAGGCCACCGAGATGTTCCGCTACCTCGTCTCCCAACAATACGAGGACGGCCACACCCCCCACCAGTGCAACCCCGTCGAAAAACAACCCGCCGAAGCCCGCATCCACATCGATAACCCGCTCTGGGTTCCCATGCTCGCCCACGCCCTCGTCAGCGAGACCGGCGACCTCTCCCTGCTCGACGAAAAACTCCCCTGGCTCTCCGCCGCAGACAACCTCTCCCCCGTCGGCTCCGCCTCCGTGTGGAACCACCTGCTGCGCATCACCGACTTCTTCGAGGCCAACCTTGGCGACCACGGCCTTCCCCTCACCCACAAGGGCGACTGGAACGACTCCATCGGCAAGTTCTCCAAGAAAGGCAAAGGCGAGTCCCTCTTCGCCGCCCAGCAATACGTCTTCGTCCTGCGCCTCCTCGCCGAACTCGCCTGCGCCCGAGGAGACGAACCCGCCGCTCGCCGCCTGGCCAAACTCCGCGAGAAACAAAGCGCCGCCATCCTCGCCTGCGCTTGGGACGGCTCCTGGTGGCGTCGCGGCTTTGACGACGACGGCCAGCCCGTCGGCACCCACACCTCCGATTTCGGCAAGATTTGGCTAAACACCCAGAG
>JAIXRU010000172.1 GCA_027485045.1 Opitutaceae bacterium
CGTCCCCGGTCTCACCGTGATCGAGGCCAGTGCAGGCACGGGCAAAACCTACTCGATCAGCCATCTTGTGCCCCGCCTTTTGCTCGAAGGTACTCTGCCCGATCTTTCCCGACTGCTCCTGGTAACCTTCACTAAAGACGCCGCCCGTGAGCTCTCCGACCGTGTGCGCAAAGTTCTCACCCTGCTTGCCGCCGCGCCCGCCGCCGACGAAGCCGCCTCCGCCCCAGATCGCGCCGCCCTGCGCCGCCTGCTCGATCCCGCCCTTAACCCCGCCGCCCTTGCCGCCCGGCAACGTCTCGACCGCGCCCTGCTCGATCTCGACCTGCTGGCCGTCTCCACCATCCACGCATTCTGCCAGCGAACTTTACAGCAGGAAGGCGCTCTCTGCGGTCTGCCCGTGCTGCCCGAGGTGATCACGGACGACGCCGAACACCTAGAACCCCTGGTGCGCGCGCAGTGGATCGCCACCCTCGCTGCCGACCCCGTGCTCGCCGCCCTGGCGACCGCCCTCGAGTGGAGCCTGCCCGATGCGCTCCGCTTTCTCAATACGCGCCGTCGTTGCCTCGATCCACGCTTCGAGCCCCCGGTCGAGCCCTACCCCGCTCTGCTCGCCCGCCTGCCCGCCTTGATCAAGGCTCTAGCCGATCCCGCCCTCTGGTCGGCCGCGCAAAGCCTTCTCTCCAGGGTGCCCAAGTGGAACAAAGACGGCCCTGCCGACGCCGACGCCGCCCTCACCCTACTCGCCCCGCTCTCCACTGCCGCCAGCACCACCACCGCCTACTGGCGCGCCCTTACCGCCGCCGCAATCCTACCTAAACACGTCGAAAAACGCAGCAAAGAGGGCAAAACCGCGCACGCCGCCCTCGTCGCGAACCCCTGGTTCGCCGCCTCCGCCGAGCTCCACCGGCTCACCCCGCGCCTGCTCTGGGCCTGGCAACACCACCTCGCCGCCGAATGCCTGCCCCGCCTCGCCAGCGTGCTCGAACGCCACCGGCTCATCACCCAGGACGGCCTGATCGGCGCGCTTTACCACGCGCTGCACCGCCCCGGCCCGGATGGCCGGGCCCAATCCGACCGCCTCGCCTCGCGTCTGGCCGAGCGTTACCACGTCGCCCTGATCGACGAATCGCAGGACACCGACCCGCGCCAATTCGCGATTTTCAAACGTATCTTCCTCGCTGCCTCTCCCCTCCGCCACCTGCTGCTCGTCGGTGACCCCAAGCAGGCGATCTACAGCTTCCGCGGTGCCGACCTGGGCACCTACCTCGCCGCCCGCGCCACCGCCGCCGAAGACGCCCGGTTCACCCTCTCCCGCACCTTCCGTGCGCCCGCGCCACTCGTCACCGCGCTCAACTCCCTTTTTTCGCGCGACCACGCCTTCCTGAATCCCGGCATGAGCTTTACCCCGGCCGTATCCGGACTGGCTTACGATCGTAAACTGATAGTCTCCGGCCAGCCAATGTCGCGTATGGAGACCTGGATCGTGCCCGCCGCCGATGCAGCCCTCTACGGAGCTAAAAGCCGCCGCGTGCGCGCCCTCTCCGAACGCATCGCCAGCACGATCACCGGCCTGCTCGCGCACGGCCGCCTGCGCACCAACCAGCCCGCCACCGGCGCCCTCATTCAGGAAGAGCCCGTCACCCCCCGCCACTGCGCCGTGCTGGTCTCCACCAATGCGCAAGCCGAGGCCATGGCCGACGCGCTTCAGGAACGCGGCGTGCCCGCCGTGGTCAATTCCGGTGCCGACGTATTCGATACCGACGAGGCCCGCGATCTGCACGCCCTGCTTCGCGCCATTCTTGATCCCCGACGCACCGCCCGTCTGCGCCGCGCGCTCGCCACCCGTCTGCTCGGCCTTGATGCCGCCCGCCTCGCCGCCCTCGATACCGCCCCCGCCCCGCTCGCCCCCTCGCCCGCGACCCGCTGGCTGGAGCAGTTCGGCCACTGGCAAAACACCTGGCTGCAACGCGGTCTGCCCGCACTGTTCACCGAGTTGGAAACCCCGTTTCCAGATTTGAGCCCGCTCGGGCTTACCCACCGCCTCGCCCTGGTGCCGCTCACCGGGGAACGCCGCGTCACCAACTTTCGCCAGCTCACCGATCTCCTGCTGGAGGCTTCCCGCGAGACCGCCTCCCGCCCTGACGAGCTTGTGCGCTGGCTTGGCCAGCAAAGCGCCCGCGCCGAGGCCCGCGCCCAGACTGAATCCCATCAGCTGCAACTTTCCAGCGACCGCCCCGCCGTGCAGATCGTCACCATGCACAAAGCCAAGGGTCTGGAATACCCCCTCGTCTTTTGCCCTTACCTCGCCGACAGCCTCTGGAAACCCGCCGAGCTGGAAAAACTCTCCTCGCCAAGCGCCGCCACTGGCGGCACCGAAGCGCAAGATACCGTATTCAACCTTGCCTTACTTGACGACGACGCCAAGGCCGCCCGCCAGCTTCAACTCGCCGCCACCCAGCTAGAGGAACGCCTGCGCCTCGCCTACGTCGCGCTTACCCGGGCCCAGGTCAGGGTTTGGACGTGTAGCTACAGTTCATCCTCCCGCAGTCAAAGCGGCCCGCCCGTCAGCGCCCTCGACTGGCTGCTGCGCCCCGCCGCTGAACTCGCCTCGCATCCGGTCTTCACGACCGACTGGGTGACCAAGGCCAACACCGACCGCCCCACCCGTCACGAAACTGCGCTACGTGAACTCGGTGCCTTGCCCGCCCCGCTCGACCCCGGCGAGCCCGCCCCGCTAATCACCTTTTGCGCGCCGCCCGCACCCACTGCCACCCGTTATCTGGCTGACTCCGCCGCGCCGACCGCGACCGGGGCCGTTTTGTCCGCCTCGCCCCTGCCCGAAATTCCGAAAGGCTGGCGCGTCACCTCGTTCTCCACCCTCACTCGCGAGAAAAACGCCCACGGCACCGTCGCAGGCTCTCCCGCCGCCGCCCTGCCACTCGCCCCCGTCCTCAGTTCCGCTCCCCCCGCCGCCCCCGCCCCTTTGTTTCTCGCCGCCCCCGCCGGAGCCGCCGTCGGCACCGTGGTGCATGATTGGATCGAAACCTGGGATTTTTCTGCGCCCGTCCCCGAGGCGCTGGCCGCTCACCTCACCACCTCCCGCCTGCCCGAGCCCGGCGACGGGCGTCCCGGCTGGAACGAGACCCTCCTGGAGCTTTTTAGGGTGCTGCGCACGATCCGGCTGCCCGGCTGTGACGACGCACCGCTGCACGTCCTCTGTCCCGAACCCCACGGCTCCGAGTGGCATTTCCATTTGCCCCTGGCCGGCTCGCTCACCGTCGGCGCCTTGGCCGCTTGCTTCGCCGAACACGCTCCGCCGGCCCACCGCGTTTACGCCCCGCAGCTCGCCGCTTTGTCCGACGAAAAGTTTCAAGGCCTCCTGCAAGGCTTCATCGACCGACTCGCCC
>JAIXRU010000250.1 GCA_027485045.1 Opitutaceae bacterium
CACCGCCTGCGCCCTCTCCCTCGCCGACCACTCGCCCGCCGCCGCCATCAAAGCCCTTTCCCTCGCGCCCCTGACCCGTTTTCGCGGTGTAAAACGCCGCCAGGAAAAACTCGTGGAACGCGCCGGTTTAACCGTCATCGAGGACTTCGGCCACCATCCCACCGCCCTCGCCGAGACGCTTACCAGCCTGCGCTCCCGCCACCCGGGAGCGGTGCTGACCGCCGTCTTTGAACCGCGCAGCAACACCGCCCGCACCAAAACCCTGCAAGCCGGCTTCATGCGCGCCCTGGCCCTGGCCGACGAAGTCTTTATCGGTGCGGTCAACCGGGCCGATAAACTCAAAGATACCGATCGCTTCGATGCCGAGGCCGTGGCTGAGCACCTGGAAACCCAAGGCGTTCACGCCGCCACCGCTCCCACCAACGCCGAAGTGCTCACCCTTCTGCAAGCTGCCACCCTCGGAGCGTCCGCCGGCCCCAAGCCCCGCGTCACCGTATTTTTCTCCAACGGCAGCTTCGATGGCATCATCGCCGCCTACGCCAACGCCGCGAAGTAACCACGGCTCTGGCTGCCTGGCTTAGCACGAAACCGCTAACCCGCGAAGCCCACACGGCTTTGGGTTTGGCGGCTCAGTTGGACTGACTTTGGGTGTAGAGCATGAACCCCCTCGCTCCCGCTGCCTTTAAGTTTAACGCCCTCGTCACCGGTGCCTCACGCGGCATTGGCCGTGGCATCGCTCTCGAACTCGCCAAGGCGGGTGGACGCATCGCCATCAACTACGCCGGCAACGCCGCCGCCGCCGCCGAAGCACTCGCCTTGGTTCGTGCCGCCGGGGGCGACGGATTCATCGTGCAAGGCGACGTCGCAGTCGCGGCGGATCGCGAGCGCATGGTCGCGGAAACGGTTAAACACTTCGGCCGTATCGACCTCTTGGTGAACAACGCGGGCGTAGCCCCCACCGTGCGCGCCGACTTGCTCGATGCCGGGGAAGAAAGCTTCGACCGCCTCTTCGCCATCAACCTCAAGGGCCCCTTTTTCCTGACCCAGTTGGTCGCGAAACAAATGCAGCAACAGGCCCCCGACGCCGAAGGTTTTCGCGGCCGGATCGTCAACGTAACCTCCATCTCGGTTTACACCGCCTCCATCAATCGCGGCGATTACTGCATGGTCAAAGCCGGCCTCGCGATGATGACCAAACTCTTCGCCGACCGCCTCGCCAACGATAGCATCAACGTCTACGAAATCCGCCCCGGAGTCATCGCCACCGACATGACCGGCGGAGTGAAAGAAAAATACGACAAGCTCATCATCCAGGACGAACGCGGCATCACCCCGATCCGCCGCTGGGGTAAACCCGAAGACATCGGCCGCGCCGTGCGGGCCATCGCCGAAGACCGCTTCCCCTTCTCCACCGGCGCCTGTTTCGATGTGGACGGCGGCTTCCACCTCCAACGGCTTTAAGGCCGGGCGAGTAACCGCGTAACCGCGCTTACTTCGCAGTCGGCGGCGGTGTTTGGAAAACCTGCTCCAGCTCCAGTCCCGTCAGGCGCTTGATTCCCTTTAGCAGCGACCAAAGCGCCATCATCATCATCGCCATGCTGGGCAGCACGATCACCGGCCAGCTCAGCCACTGCATGCGCCCGAGCTGTTCGTTAAACTCCACCGTTCCTGCCGGCGCGGTCAGTATCCAGCGTGCCAGGGCAAAATTTAAGCCCGCGCTGATAAAAAACGATGCCGTCACAAACCAGCCCGCGCGGCTCAAAAGCTGGGTGAATGCACTCTGCGCCCCGCGCTCTGCGAGGGCCGTGTCGACCTTCGCCACATCAATCACCTGATCGTTGTAAATAAACTCCCGGATCAGCGGACGTTTGGACTTGGTCGAAAGCAGCACCATCAAACCAATCACAGCGGGCACGGAAGCCTCTTTGACCGCGAACCACAAGCCATCGAGCTTCGCCAAACCAAAGCCACCGGTTAACAAGGTGCTGGCAAAACCGATACCTGCCACGAAGTTAAAAGTCCTGCGCCGGTTAAAGTCCCAAAGCCCGTAACCCAGCGGAAACGCCAGCGCCAAAACCAACGCCACCTCCGGTCCCAAGCGCTCCGGAGCGCTTAGTTTGGATAACACCAGCGCAGGCGCGGCGATGTTGCATATAAGATTGAGGAAGAGGTTTTCACGTTGGGCTGGCACAGGGGACATGTCCCTCAGGCAAGGTGGAAAGTTCCCGTGCAGGAAGCGAAAAGCAGAATGCTTTCATCCCGGCTTGGCGTTTGGCACATTTGGTGCAGAGCTTGGCGCATGATACTCCTAGGTGTTAATATCGATCACTGCGCCACTGTCCGCCAAGCCCGTTACCGCGGCTATTCCGCCACCGTCGGTGGTCCGGTCGAGCCCGATCCCGTCACCCTCGCGGTGCTCTCCGAACGCGCTGGTGCCGATGGCATTACCATCCACCTCCGCGAGGATCGGCGCCACATCCAGGAACGCGATGTCTACCGCCTGCGCGAAGTCGCCCAGACCCGCATCAATCTGGAAATGGCCTGCACCCCGGCGATGATCGAATTCGCCCTCTCGGTGAAACCCGAGTCGGTCTGCCTCGTGCCCGAAAATCGCGAAGAAGTTTCCACCGAGGGCGGTCTCGACGTCGTCGGTCAACGCGAACGCGTTCGCACCGTATGCGATGCCATGCGCGAAGCCGGAATCATGGTCAGCCTCTTCATCGATGCGGACGCCGCCCAGATCGACGCCACCGTCGAGCTGCAAGCCCCTTGGATCGAGCTCCACACCGGTGCCTGGGCCAACGCTTACTACGGCCCGAAACGCGCCGCCGAATTCGCCAAACTCGTTTCCGGCGCCCAGCTCGCACACGCCGCCGGCCTGGTTGTAAACGCCGGCCATGGCATCAACTACGTCAACGTCTCCGAGATTCGCACCCTCCCCCATCTTAACGAGTTAAACATCGGCCACAGCATCATCAGCCGCGCGCTCTACACCGGCATTGATGAAGCGGTTCGCGAGATGAAGCTGCGCATCAATCCCGTCGGTTAAGCCCGCACGCGGCGCTTCCAACGCAGCGCCACGCTGACCAACGCGATCAGAGCCGGCACTTCCACCAGCGGCCCCACCACCGCTGCGAACGCAGCCCCCGAAGTCAGGCCAAACACGCCCACCGCCACCGCAATCGCCAGCTCGAAGTTGTTACCCGCCGCGGTGAAGCTCAACGTAGCCGCCTTCGCGTAATCAGCCCCGGCCTTCACGCTCAGCCAGAACGTCGCGCTAAACATAATCGCGAAGTAAACCACCAGCGGTACCGCGATGTGCAGCACATCCAGCGGCCGCGCCAGCACCTGCTTACCCTGCAGACTGAACATCACCACAATGGTAAACAACAAGGCCCCGAGCGTCAGCGGGCTTATCGCCGGCAAAAACTTACCGTCAAACCACGCCTTCCGTTCTGCTCCGCCGCGCCGCAACAGCACGCGCGTCAGCCAACCCGCCAGAAATGGAATCCCGAGGTAGATAAAAACACTCTCCGCGATCCGCCCGATAGTGATCCCCGACAGATCCAAAGCACCCAGATCCACCCCCACGAGCGGCGGCAGCACCTTTAGAAACACCCACGCCAGCGGCGCGAAGGCGAACACCTGGAAAAGCGCATTAGCCGCCACCAAGCCCGCGCAATACTCGCGGCTCCCGCCCGCCAGATCATTCCACACGATCACCATCGCGATACACCGGGCGATGCCCACCAGCACCAACCCGGCGAAATACTCCGGCTGATCGCGCAGAAAAATCGCCGCCAGCGTGAACATCAGCACCGGCCCGAGCACCCAGTTTTGCACCAAAGAAAGCGCCAGCACACGCCGATCGCGAAATACATCCGGCAGCTCCTCATAGCGCACCTTCGCCAGCGGCGGATACATCATCACGATCAATCCAATCGCAATGGGTATAGAGGTCGTGCCCACGCTCCAACCCGTAAGAGTCTCCGCCAGCGCGGGAGCAAAGCGCCCCAGAGCCACGCCCACCCCCATCGCCAAAAAAATCCACAGCGTTAACCAGCGGTCCAGAAACGAAAGCCGCCCCGCCAGTGACGCATCGCTCACGTCGCGCCCCCCTTGGCTACCGCACTCTTCCGCTCGTCGCGCCGCCCGTCGGCGTAAGCGGTAAAACGACGCCGAATCTCGTCCCGCACCCGTCTAAACACCGCCAGCTTCTCTTCGTCCGTGCCCAACGCATGCGCCGGATCCTCGAAAGGCCAGTGGTGGCGATTCACCTGTCCAGGATAGATCGGACAGGCCTGGTCGGCGTTGCCGCAAACCGTAATCACGGTCTCTACCTCGCCTTCGAGAAACGTGTTCATGTGCTTCGAAGTGTGGGCCGAAATGTCGATGCCGATTTCCTGCATCACTACAATGGAGAGCGGATGCACATAGCCGGCCGGCTTAGAGCCCGCGCTGGCCACGTTAAACAAATCCCCGCCCGCCGCCCGCAACAGCCCTTCCGCGAGGTGGCTGCGACACGAGTTGCCCGTGCAAAGAATAAGAATGGTTGGTTTGTTTTTGTTCATAAAAAAATTTCGTTAAACGGTTTTAGCAGCAACCCGACCCAGGCATGCAGGACCCGGCCGCAGGCAGGCACAGCTCTTTCGCCAGACAGTCCGTATGTTTTTTCCCGAGACGGATAACCCACCCATCCACAGCGCGCTCTACCGCTACGACCCGCAACTGCACCACATTGCATGCCTCATATTCCAGCTCCACCGGCAGGTCCTCTCCGCGCAGCACCGGCGCGGCATATTCAAACGCCCGCAACAGTTTTGCGGAGCTTATGCGGTGGTCCGTATCGTCGCCCACCCAGGTTTGCAAAAGACAACTCGTCAAGCAGCGCACGGTGCCTCCGCAATCAACGAAGTCCTTCTGCACGCGCCCGACCTCAGTCACGTGAAAATGAGCCTCGATCGGCTCGCCGTCCGTCCACACGACGGTAAGCGGCAACTCGGGCGCAGCCGCCAAAGCGGAGCACAGTTCGGAAATGGTCAAGGCGGCCTGTCCGGCTTCGATGGTGTTCGAGGTATTCATAAAAAATTAGTTACAGCATGCCTTGCCCTTGCCGCGCACCACCGAGACCGGCGCGCACACGAGATCCAGCTTTCGCAGTCGCGCGAGATCGCGCTTAAACCCCGCCTGCTCCGCCGCGCAGTCCTGCAAACACGCCAGGTTGGCCGTCAACTCAGCGGAGCGCTCCTTCTCCGGCGGCAACGAATACACCCGCCAGTTACCTTGCCGGCTCACCCGCACCATGCCGCGCGTTTTCAGGTAACCAAGATGTTTGGAAATTTTGACCTGCGGCTCGGCCAGTGCCGCCTGCAAGTGGCACACGCACAGCGGACCTTCCAGTAAAAGATTCAGCAGGCGCAGCCGCGTCTCGTCGCACAGGCATTGGTAGATTTGGACCAGCTTCATGCGGCAATCTACATTCCGATTGCGGAATATAAACAAGTCTCAAAATCCCCGTAACGGATTTGTTACTTCGCAACCGGGGCATTTCCAAGCGCCAGCCATGCCCTCGAGCCGTTGCGCCTTACTCTGTCGTTGATGCTAAAATAGAGCGCCGAACTAATCAGCGCTTCTTCTGCTCTGCTTATCGCCGGGCCCGTGGGCCGCCCCGTGTGCCGCGCGTCAGCCGACCGGCCGGTTTCGGCCCGGCCGCCTCGGCCTCCGCCAGGGTCTTCTCATCGAACAGGGCCGAATAAATATACGGGAAATCCTCCAGTTTCTTGCGCTCGATGCTCGCTCCGATGAACCGCTCGATCGAGCGCGCATCCCGCACGTCTTCCTCGGTCACTAGGGTAAACGCATCCCCCGTGGTCTGCGCCCGACCGGTGCGCCCGATACGGTGCACGTAGTCCTCGGCGTTTTCGGGCACGTCGTAATTCACCACGTGCGAAACACCCGCGATGTCGAGCCCGCGCGCCGCGATATCCGTCGCCACCAACACTTCAAAACGCCCGTCCTTAAAACCCTGCAAGGCCTCCACGCGCTCGCGCTGGCTGCGGTCGGAATGAATCACCCCCACCGTGTGTTGCTCGCGTTCCAACCGGGCGGCAATCCGGTCCGCGCCCATCTTGGTGCGGGTAAAAATAATCACGCTCTTAAACTCGGTGCGCTTCAAAAGCTCGATCAACAGATCAAACTTCTGCGTCGCCACCACCGGGTAAAACGCGTGCGACACCGTCTCCGCCGCCGAGCGCCGCGCCCCGATCTTGATCTCCACCGGATCCTTTAATGCCCACCCCGCCAACTGCGCCAGCTCGGGCGGCATGGTCGCACTGAAAAACAGGGTCTGCCGCACCTGAGGACATTTTTGAATGATCCGCTTTACGTCCGGCAAAAAGCCCATGTCCAACATACGATCCACTTCGTCCAACACCAGGATCTCCACCCCGGCCAGGCTAGCCGTGCCCTGCTCCAAGTGGTCCAGCAAACGTCCCGGCGTCGCCGCGATCACATCCACCCCGCGCGCCAGATCTTCGCGCTGCTTTCCGTAGCCCACACCGCCATAAACCACCGTCACGCTCAGGTCCGTATACTTGGCATACTTCTGAAACGCCTCCTCCACTTGCAGCGCCAATTCCCGCGTAGGCTCCAAAACCAGACAGCGCGTCTGGCGTTGGTGTGAACCCAACCGGTGCATAAGCGGAAGCGCGAACGCCGCCGTCTTACCCGTTCCCGTCTGGGCCGAGCCAATCACATCCTGCCCCGCCAGCACCACGGGCACCGCTTGCGCCTGAATCGGCGTCGGCTCGGTGTACCCCATCTCCGCCACCGCAAAAGCAATTGCGTCATTTAATCCCAACTTGGAAAACGCCGTGTCCTGCGGCGCGATGATGACCGCCTCACGGGGTTTGATCGGCGCGCGGCTGGGGCCGTCAAAGCTCTGATCGATCTTCGGACGCTCCTGCCGCTCGGCCGGACGATCAAACCTGGGACCTCTGCGCTCCCGCCCGCCCGGTCCGCTGTTCCCCGCCTGCGGCTCGCGCCGACCCGAATCGTGCGCCCGCTCTTTAGGCCGCTGCGGTTTTGGCGAGTGCGTCTTCAGCGGTCGCTCCGGGGTGACGGGCGCGGTGGTCGTTTTTACGGTGGCGGGCTTGGCGGACGAAGGCGCGATTACGGCGCGAATCTTCGAGATAAGTTTCTTAAGCATGTCTGTTTTCGCCAACCTTTCGCGTACCTCACGACTTGGCAATACCCGAGACCGCCCCCGTCAAGACCGGCGGCGGCATATCAACGCGCCTTGGATCGCGGCCAATTCCACGCCAGCACCACCCCGGCTAAAAATCCGCCCGCGTGCGCCCACCACGCCACCCCGCCCGCCCCTGCCGTGCCCGCCAGCAATGCCCCCAACCCGGCATGAGCCTGAAGAAAAAACCAAAGCAACAGAAACACCACCGCCGGCACCGGCAACACGGGCACGATCCACGGCACCAAAGCCACGACCCAAGCCCGGGGAAAAAACAGCAGATACGCCCCCAGCACCCCCGAGATCGCCCCGCTCGCACCTACCATCGGCACACTCGATCCCGGCTCCACCGCAACTTGCACCAAAGCCGCCACCGCTCCCGTAAACACATACAGCAACGCAAACCCCAGGAACCCCAGGCGGTCCTCCACGTTGTTGCCAAACACCCACAGGAACCAGCAATTCCCCAGCACGTGCGCGACTCCTCCGTGTAAAAACATCGACGTCACCAAGGTCTGCCACTGCTCCGCGTCCGCCCAGCCGCTCAATAATCGCTCCGGAACCAGCGCATGCCGTGTCATCCACGCCGCAAAGGCTTTCTCATCCGCGAGCAGCATCGACACTTCGTAAACGAAAACGCCAAGGCACGCCGCGATGAGCAACGCGGTCAGGATCGGCGCACGCCGGTGTGGCTGGGTGTCCCATAATGGAAGCATCCCTCCAACCCACCGCTTCACCCTGCCCGCGCAACCACCAAAAATACCCTCTCCGCCGCGCTTGCCCCGCCTTGCGCTGACCTCGCAGACTCCGCACTTTTCTCGATTCTTCGCATGTCCATGTCGTCGGCCCACGGCCTTCCCACCCTTCACCCCGCCCAGCGCCGCACCCTCCGGCCACGCCTTCGCCTTTCCATTCGCGACGCCAGTCTTACCGACCTCACCCACCCCGACGACACCTCGGGCCGCGCCGCCCACCAATTCTGGAAACTCGAACCCACCCCGCTGGTCCTCACCGCCGAGGAATGGTCCCCGCTCGAAGCCGGTCTCCGTCAGCGCGCCCGGCTCGTCAACGCCCTGCTCGTAGACCTCTACCAAGGCCAGCAAGCCCTCCGCGAAAAAATCATCCCGCCCGAGGTCGTACTCTCCGATCCTTTCTACCGCCGCCCTTGCCTCGGCCTTGAGCCCACCCGCGCCAACCCCGCCACCTTGCTCCGCTTCGATCTGGTCCGCACCACGGACGGCTGGTGCTGCGTGCAGACGCGCGCCAACACCCCCATCGGCCTGAGCTACGCGGTGCAAAACCGCCGCTTCATGACCCAGGAAGCGGGCGACCTCTACCGCGCTCTGCCCGACTATCACAGCGTCATCAATTTCCCCCTTCAACTTCTCGCCGCGCTTCGCGCCCTTGCTCCCCGCGACCGGGCCTCGCCGTCCATCGTAGTGCTTACCGCCGGCCCCAGCGATGCATTCTATTCCGAACACAGTTTTCTCGCGCGAAAAATGGGCCTTCCCCTCGCCCGCGGCGACGACCTGCTCGTCCTCGACAACACCGTATACTTCAAAACCGTCGGCGGCCTCGAACGCGTGGATGTCATCTACCGTCGTCTGAACGACGCCCACATCGACCCCGTCGTCTTCTCCACCGACCGCGAGACCGCTGGCATCCCCGGCCTCATCCAGTGCATCCGCGCCGGCCGCGTCGCCCTGGCCAACACCATCGGCACCGGCCTGGCCGAAAGTCGCGTCATCGACGCCTACCTGCCCCGCCTCGCCAAATTCTACCTTGGCGAAAAACTCCTTCTCCCTTCGCCCGAGACCTACGCCTGCGGCGATCCCGACCGCATGGAACAAATCCGCGATCAACCCGAGCGTTTCACCATCCACGAAGCCCACGAATCGCCCGATAACTACACCGTCGCCCGCCCCGGCCACTCCCGTCCCCTCCTGACCAAACGGGGCCTCCATCGCCTCGTCCTGCAAAACCCCTACGCCTACGTCGCCCAAGTGGAGCCGGAGGCACTCTCCATCGACGGTCGCCGCCCCGGTCGCGGCATTGCCCCGTTCTGCCTGAGCACCTTCGTGCTGGCCGACGCCCGCCGCTACGACGTTTTCCCCGGCGGCCTTATCCGTCTCAGCGACACCCTCCCCCCTGTCGGTAGTGTGGGAGAAACCGCCGACGCCCTCGTGCTCCTCGGCCTGCACAACTCAGGCGGCGTCGCCGACCTCGAAAACCACGATCCCGGCGAGCCCCCCCGCCCTGCTCGCCTGGGCTCCCGCGCCGCCGAAAACCTTTTCTGGCTCGGACGCTACTTGGAGCGAGCCGAGGCCACCTCGCGCATGCTCGCCATTCTCGACGACGTCGCCCTGGAGGAAATCCCCGCCCGCGACCGCAAACACTGGCTCCCCCTCTGGCGCGGTCTCCTCGAAGCCACCGGCCACGCCGGCGCCGCCCGCCTCGACGCCCGCACCCGCCCCCACGAAACCCTCGGCTCCGACCTGGCTTGGCGCCTTACCCTCGATCCCGATACCCCCGGCTCCGTGGTCGCCGCGACCGGGTCAGTGCTTTATAACGCCAGCCAGCTCCGCGACTATCTCTCCCCCGAGGCCTGGAGCGTGCTCACGCGGATGCACGACAAGCTCGATAGCCTGCGCAATCGCAACATCCCCGCCCCCCGCGCCGCCGGCGAAAAAACCCGCCAGATCCTGACTGCGGAAGCCGCCCGCACCGTGCTCGACCACGTGCCCACCTTCCTCGCCACCGCCGATCACACCATGCTGCACGACGCCGCCTGGCACTTCCTGCGTCTCGGCGTCCTGCTCGAACGCGCCATCATGACCTGCAGTGCCCTGCGCCATGTGCTGGGGGCCCACGCCAAACCCGACGCCAGCCGCCCCGGCCACTACCGCGACAACCCCGAACTCTCCGCCCTCCTGCGCATGCTGGGCTCCCAAGATGCCTATCGCCGCCTTTATCAATCGCGCAGCCAGCCCCGCTACGTGGCCGAGTTTTTCCTCCAGCAGTCCGATGCTCCCCACAGTATCTTCCACCTCGTGCACGAGATGAAGCAGAGCCTCCAGTCCGTCCGTCAGGAAAACGACCCCGCCCTTCCCCCCGGCGAACCAGAACTCGCCGCGCGAAAACTGCTCGTGTTTCTCCTCGAACTAAAACCCGCCCGGCACTTCAGCGGCGAAGCCGGCCTCCCTCCGCTCGGACAACTTCTATCCGGGCTCCTGGAACGCCTCTACGACCTGTATCCGATAATGAACGACCATCACTTCAGCCATCAAGCCCGCCTCGCCACCCGCGAAGACCAGGCCGTGCTCCCCCTCCACTAGCCCGCTTCAGTTCGCCGTCGCATGACGCTGCACGACGCCCACAACCACCTCCAAGACGGAGCGCTGGCCCCGCATCTGGAGCGTATAGCCGCCACCTGGCCCGACCTCGCCGGCACGTCCGGTTGCATGGTCGTGAACGGCACCCACCCCGACGACTGGCCCCGTGTCGCCGCCCTGGCCGCCCGGTATCCATTCGTTCGCCCCGCTTACGGAATCCACCCTTGGGATGCCGGCGCAGCCCGTCCTGATGATTGGCTGGACCAACTCCGCGCCCACCTCGTTGCCAACCCGCAGGCCAGCATCGGCGAGATCGGCCTGGACCGCTGGATGCTCGACACCGCCCGCCCCGACGATCCGCGTCTCTCCGGCGTGCGCCGTGCCAGCATGGAAGAACAGATCGCCACCTGCCTACCGCAGCTCGACCTCGCCGCCGAATTTGACCGCGCCGCCACCATTCACTGCCTGCACGCCTACGCCGATCTGCTGCCGCTTCTGCGCGCCCACCGCCGCCCGCCGCGCGGCTTTCTCCTCCACGCCTACTCCGGCCCCACTTCCCTGATCCCCGAGCTCGTCACCCTCGGCGCCTACTTCTCCTTTAACCCCAACTTCCTTCCCCCCGCGTCCCGCCCCCCGGCAAAGTGTAACCAAATTGGTTACACTTTGCCGGATGCCCTCGGGCCAAAATTGGCAAGCTTCGCCAAAAGCATTCCATCCGAACGCCTGCTCTGCGAAACCGATGCGCCCGCCATGCTCCCGCCCCAGCACTGGCGCACCCACAAACTCCCTCCCGCCCTTGACGGCACTCCGGTAAATCATCCCGGAAACATCGAGGCCGCATACGCGGGACTAACCTCTGTGCGCGGCCTGGAAAACACCGAGCTTTCCGTCCTCGTGGCTGAAAACTTCAACCGTCTTTTCGGTAACTAAACGTCCCGTTTCGCGTCGCAGACCAGCCGCACCGCCTCCTGCGCCGCCGCAAAACCGAAAGCCGCCGTCACCCACACCGCGGCTCCCAAACCTGCCGCGCAATCCAGCTTTATGCTACTGCCGGGTTCCGGGGCTGTCCCGCAGGTGCCATCCGCCCACGGGTAAACCGGGGGCTCCGTGCTCCACACCGCACGAATACCGTAGCGATGCCCCTCACCGCCGGGAAACCCATGCTCCTTGCGCAGGGTCTTGCGCACCTGACGCAGTAAATCATCGCCACCCGACTCGCCTAGATCCCCCAACCGCAGCCGCGTGCCATCGCGTTTCCCTCCCGCTCCTCCGGTCGTAACCACTGGCAGCCCTCGGCTTGAACAAGCCGCGAGCAAACGGGCTTTGTGCGCCACCGAATCGATGGCGTCCACCACCACGGTGAACTCCGGGGCCAGCAATTCAGCCGCGTTGGCCGCCACGAAAAACTCCTGCACCGCCTCCACCCGGCACTCGGGATTGATCGCGCGTATCCGCTCTGCCAGCACAACGACCTTGGGCCTTCCAATCTGCCCGTCCAGTGCGTGCAACTGGCGGTTCACATTGCTCACGCATACTTCGTCAAGGTCGATCAGCGTGATCGCCCCCACGCCGCCACGAGCCAGCGCCTCGGCTGTCCAAGAACCTACTCCGCCGACACCCACCACGCCCACATGGGTCGCCCGCAGCCGCGTCAACGCCTCGCTCCCCAACAAGCGCCCCAAACCACTGAAGCGGGCCTGATAACCTGGACTCAAAGGCAATTCACTCATCCGTCGTAGCGTAAGGGAAACTGCTCCCGCAAGAGAGCCGCCAAACCCGCTTTTTCCAACTTACGGCAAGCGATGGAAATCAGCGCGTCGTAGAGCGCGAGGTCGTCGCCCTTATCCTCGCAGCCATTGAGCAAAAGAAATGTCAGCGCGGCACCAATCCCCGTGCGTTTGTTTCCGTCCAAGAACGCCTGTGATTCGGCTAAATGAAACGCGTAAGAGGCTGCGACATCATGCAGCTCACCGGAGCCGTAGAAGTAGGTATTCTCCGCCGCCGCGAGGGCGGAGAGAAATGCCTTTTCATCACGCAGCCCGTCGATGCCGCCATGACGCGAAAGCGATTCACGATGGATATCCATTACGATGTCCCGACAGAGAAATTCGGGAGTCATCTATTGGGCTAGTTTGCTGAAGAGCTCTGGGTGTCGGTCAAAAACCTGCTGAGCGATTTCTCGCGCCTTGTCCCGGTTCGCACGACGCACCCCATCTCCGACGGCCTGCTCCCGTGCTTCATCGCCAAACGCGAACACCTTGGCCTGCTCCTCGGGCGGCAGTTTTTTGATTAGTTCGATGACCTCTGTTGCACTCATTTATTAGTCCTTACTACCCCCTAGCCGAGCAGCGCGCAAGCACGCCCTCCACCGCCACTGCAGCCCGCTCGGTGCGTTCCGTTTCCGAACCCCACACCCGCGCCCATCGCGCCCCAGTGCGCTCCAGTGTTTCCAGAAATACGCGCCGGCACATCGCCCGCCCTTCCTCGTCCGGAAAACACCGCTGCGGATCCGGTGCCCACGGCAAATCCGTATCACAAAACAAAAACAACGCCGTCGCCCGCGCCCGACGCGCCGCCTCCACTCTTACCCAGTCCGGGCACGCGCCGGGAAACAACAAATCATCCCACACCGTGCAGCTCAGTAAATCCGTGTCGTGAAACACCAACCGCCCCCCGGCGCTCTCCGCCCGTGCCACCGCCGCATCTTCCCCGGCCAACTGCCCTCGCGCTATGGCCTCCACATCCGCAGCCGTGATCACACCTCCATTCGCGTCCCAGTATTCCCGAACGAACTCCGCCGACCAGGGCGAAGAAAAACGCCGGCTCAAAGCCTCCGCCAGGGTGGATTTTCCAGTGGACTCCGCCCCGTATAGCACCACGCGCAGAGGCAGGCATTTCGCCTCTTTCATGTCCGCGCCCCTCCGCTCGCTTTCGCGGCGTTCAGAGCCCGCAGCCACTCACGCCATCCGAGCAAACCAAGCACGAGGAATATCGCGTACAAAAACGCAGTGAACGCCCCCACCGCCGACCAATAACTCAACACCGCCACCAGGTTTACCGCCGTCCACACCGGCCAATTCTCCAGCCGCTTGCGAACCTGCCAAAACTGACCGAGCAAACTAAACGAGGCGATAAACGTATCTCGATAAGGTATTACCGCATCCGTATAGGCCGCTTGCCACGCGCCCCAGGCCACCGCCACCACTGCCGCCACGCCCACTCCAATCCCGCGCGCTCGCCAGCTCAGACGCGTCACCGGCAGCTCAGCCGTCTCCCCTTGGGGCTTCGCCCAGTGCCACCAACCGTAAACCAGACAACCGAAGAAAAATCCCTGCAATTTCGCATCGGCATAGAGCTTCGCTTCCCAAAACAAAAACCCCTGCACCGACACTGCGGCCAACCCGACCGGAAACGCCCAAAGGCTGCGGCGCGTCATCAGCCACACACCCGCCACGCCCAGCACCAAGTTCAGCAGATCAAGTGCCGAGGAAGCCGCGAACCCTTCGTAAATTGTTTTCCAGACTTCGCTCACGGATGCTCCACCACGTAGGCTTCAAGCGACTCCCGCGTCACCGTGTGAAGCGCGGCGCAGCGAGGGCAATGAATGGTCAGGGAATCGGTCGCACCAAACAGCCCCTCAGCGTCCTGCTTCATCACCGGCGCGAGCACTTGGAGCATGCGCTCCTGATTGCAGCCGCAGTGCCAGCGATAGTGCCGCGTTTCCAAGGGCGTAACCGTTTCATGGCTTTCCAAGGTGCGCACCC
>JAIXRU010000301.1 GCA_027485045.1 Opitutaceae bacterium
AGCATCGCCACGGTGATGATGGTCGCGATGTAGAACCAGATCGCCACGTAGAGTGCGCGTTCCTTGCGTATCGCCAGGGTCCAGAAAAAGTTTACCGCAAAAACCACCCAAATACCCGCGACTGCAATATTGATAGGCCAGATCAGTTCCGCGTATTCCTTGCCACGTGAAAAGCCCAGCGGAAGAGTGATGGCGGCCGAAACTATTATGAGCTGCCACCCCCAGAAATGAAGCTGGGAAAGAAAATCGCTCGCGAGCCGCGCCTTGACCAGTCGCTGCGTGGAGTAATACACGCCCGCAAACATCATGTTTCCGACAAACGCGAAGATAACCGCGTTGGTGTGCAGAGGGCGCAGCCGCCCGAAGGTCAGCCACGGTAAATCAAAATTGACTCGCCAGAAGTTCAACTGGCTTGCGACCAACACGCCAACCAGCATGCCGACGACGCCCCAAATAATTGAGGCGAGCAGGAACTGGCGGACGATCTTGTCGTTGTAATGGATCGTTAAGGTGCGGGCGGACATAATGTGTGGTAAAAAGAGAATCGATTAGACGCGGTCTTCAGTTTTAGCGCTGGGCGCCACGGCCTGCCGCTGCTGCCGTTCGCGCCGACGGCGGCAAGAAGTGCAGCACGCAACACCGGACTTTCCTTGCGAACACGCTTCGCCTCCCGAGTGGTCGTGCTCGACGTGATTTTTATACGTATCGTTCTTAAGAATACTTGTATCCACGGCCGCGGTCGCGGATCCGGTCAAATCGGCCTCAAGCGGCAATAAGGAATCGTGTTCAGCACCCGCACGACGCGGACGCGTGAATTCGCGCAAAAACAGCGCAATGAATGTTAGCGACAGAAGGAGACTGATCGTGAGTGTGAGCGGTATGACATTCATGATTCGAAGTAGGTGCGAAGGTTGTTAAGCTCCTCATCCTAGCGCACCCTTCGCCATACCTCTCCGCGTGAGTTGGCGGTGACCCCGCGTTTTTTGCTCAGGTCAAAAAACGCGTGCCAAACCATGCGCAGCGTCGGCCAAGGAAGGCGGCGCAACTTGCAGCCCGCTGTATTAAGATGGGAACATGAACCTCGGCGATCCTCGCCCCTTGCTCGACCGCCACGCCGCGCGAATCCTCACCCGCTGGCGTGAGCAACTCCGCGCCCTTCCCCCCTCCAGCGCGCTAGCCGATCCAGAGGTCCTTGCGCCACTTATGGCCCCGGCGCTTGCCCGTGTGAGGCACGAGTCCGCTTTAGCCACTGTATCGGCGCTTGATGCCGGAACGGATTGCCGGTGCGGGCTCAATCCTATGGTCACTTTCTACCTTACCGGGGAATGTGCTGCGTTTGACGTGCTTTGGGCCCAACCCGACGCCTTGGCTCCCCTATCGCCAGATTTACGAGAGGAACTTTGCCATAAGCTAAGAAATGCTTGGCACCTAGTAGCCACCGAGGAGATCGCGTTGTTTTGCAGTTTGTGTCAGCGCGGTGCTGCACTGGATGCCGCACAAGCGCACCCGGCAAGCGCGATTCTCAGGGCACGTCGCGCACACTCGCACCACGGGCTTAGCGCGTCGGCGAAAGACGTTTCTGAAGCTGCTCACGGTATGTCTTTGGCGACTGACCCGCTATACGACGGAAAACACGATTAAACTGGGAGAGCGACTGGAAGCCGGCCTCGAACGCCGCTTCGCTCACCCGTTTATGCGGATTGAGTAACAGATTTTTCACCTTCTCCACCCGCACGCGTGCCAGATAAGTGGTGAACGTCATGCCCGTCGCCTTTTTGAACGTCTTACAGAAGTAAAACGCGCTCATGTTAACCGCCTTGGCAACATCGTCCAAGGCGAGATCTTCCCCGTGACGGGCGTTAATCAACGCACGCGCGCGGGCAATAGGCGGGGCTTCGCCGTGCTCTGCCTGCACCGCCAGTTCCTGGCCCAGCGTGGATAGATGCTGCGCGAAAATCGAAAGCAATCGCAGGATGGAGTCATGCTGGCGGCGGTCCAGAACTCGGCCCTGAAACCACGCCTCCTCGGCTTTCTTCATGTCAATATCGGTGCCAAATTTCAAAATCTGTCGTGCTGCCGCATCGAAGCGGCGCTTGTCTGGTTTATCCAGAAATACCTGCCCAGTCTGTAAAAACGCCACCAAATCCTCGCCCACCCGGACCGGCACCGATGAATCACACAAACCGGCGAAACACTTGAGCGTCTTGGGCTCCATCTGCGCCTCAACCTCCACCCGGCGCTGTAACTGCAAGCAAGCCGCGCAGCTCTGATTAGATTTGGCCACAAGTGCACAGAACGGATTTTCGTTCGGGTCTTGATGGTGCGGAAGATCAAAGGCCTCCAGCGCCCGCAAATTGATCGGCATCCCTGTCGTATCGCGAAAAGCCTGCTCGTAGTCGCGGTAAATGCGGCTGCGCTTGAGCTTGTCCACGAATTCGCGGCTACGTTGGGCGGAATCAGTTGGTGAACTCATACGGAAAAGGAGGAAGGTGACAAAAAATGGTTAGAAAGGTGATCTAAGCGCGACGGCCCGCCCATTCGCAACACTATCCACAAATACGCAGTAGTTATAAAAACGGATTCGACAAGGCACGGTCTGCCTTCTGAGTAGTTATATCATGGCTTCAACTTCTCCCTCTCGGAACGACAACGTCCACGCTCCTGCGGAACAAAAGCACGTAACGCCGGTTACCATCGCTATCGACCTCCTCTTGATTTCGATTTTCTTCTTTTTCATGTTCGGTTGGGTAAAGAGCCACGTTGCCTCCAGCGACCCCAAATTCGTGCTCTTCTTTGGCGCATCCACCGCCCTTTGCGTCACCGGAGTTTTCTGGATGGCCATCCAAATGTTTCGCATCGTCGTGGCTGGCGAGAAGCGCCTGAAAGCCAACCGAAGCGGAAAATAACATACCGATATTCCTCTTCGCCGGCCGCGATCACCGGATCGCGGCCTTTTTTTGCTTTAATCCACCCGCCCCACCTGTCGCCAGTGAGTGAATCCGAAGCATCCCTTCCCGTCACACCGCGCACCACCGCCGCCGCCGAGGATTACCTCGAGCGCATCGCCGCACTCATTCGCACCAAAGGTTACGCCCGGGTAGTCGATATCGCCGCCGAACTTAAAATTTCCCAGGCCAGCGTCACCACCATGGTCCAGCGTCTCGACGCCGAGGGCTTGGTAAAATACGAAAAGTATCGCGGCATGGTCCTCACCGACGCCGGTGTAGCCGTGGCCACGCGCATTGCCCACCGCCACGAATTACTGACCCAGCTTCTACGGTTTTTTGATCTACCCGAAGCCGTAATTTTTCGCGACGTTGAAGGTATGGAACACCACATTAGTGGAGAAACGCTCGATGCGTTGGAACGCTTGACGCGCCACCTCGAAGCGCACCCTGAAATCGTTGCTGAGTTGAAGCGTTAAGGTCTGCTTATTTCGCGGGTAAGGCCACGATTATCGCGTCTGTGAGTTGAGCCACCGCCGCGCTGATACCACGGGCCAATTCTGCGTAGTCGCCCTCTTTCCATTCGAGTCCCTTGGCCTCAAATACTTCGCGCAGGAGCACTTCTCCACCGACCGACTCCTTCCCTGCCACACGAATCACTTCAAGATAACAGCGAAAATCAACCGATGTTGAACCATCCGGTAGCACCCGGCCCTCGCATCGCAGAACATTGATGGACACGTCCACGTCACGCGTCACATCAAATGGAAAGGGCTGCACCAGTACTCGCGCCACTTGGTCCGCCCCTTGCAATCGTGCAACCAGCATACGGCTTACTCCGGTGGCAATCGGCTCGGCCCAGCGTGCATACTCGCTGTAATCTATCTCGTTGTCCCCCCGCCGAACGATCATCGCCTTGCCGTCCAGATAAGGAGTTATGGAGACACTGCGCACCCCGACTTTCAAAGTTCCCTTGCTTAACCCTTGATTGAAGGCTGCTACGCTGGGCCCGGTCAAAACATAATATCGCGTCGGGTCTTGCTTAGGTTTGGGCAAGAGACTGCATCCGGCGAGTAGCCATGTGGTGGCAACCAGAAGCGCGGTAACGCAAGCGAGAGTGTGTCGTGACTTCATAAATACAGAGAAATACGGTGAAATAGTCCCAAATCACTTTTCATCAGCAGGCCGGCCACTCAGCAAAGCACTCGGGTTGCGCTCCAGAAAATCCGCCAGACGAGCGATTGCAGCAGAGGCTTCCGCAAAACGCTGAAA
>JAIXRU010000064.1 GCA_027485045.1 Opitutaceae bacterium
GCCCAGGACTGGGCGGCGGAGAGGGCTTCGTCGCCGCGGCCGGTGGCGATGAGCAGGCGCAGATGCGAGCGGCGGCGCAGATCGTCGGGCAGGGAGGGGGAATCTTTTTGCAGGGCGATCAGGGCGTCCTCGGTGCGATTGGCGGCGAGCAGGGCTTCGAGGGTCTGGTCTTCGAGCCAGGCGGCATCGGTGGGACCGGTGGAGCCGGCGGGGGCGGAGGCGAGAAGGGCGCGGGCGAGGCGGGCGGAGCGCAACCAGTCTTCGTAGAGTTCGGCGTCGGCCTGGAGGGAGAAGGCGAGGCTGAGGAATTCCGCGCCGGGGTAGCCGTGTTCGAAGGCGGCGGGGATGAGTTTATCGGCTTGATCGCGGAGACGAAGGGCGAGGTAGAAGTGGATGAGGGCGGTGCGGGCTTCGATGCGGTCGGGCTGGTTGCTCAAACCGAGACGCAGGAGGGGGAAGGCGGTGGCGTAGTCCTTTTCTTTAAGCTTGGCCATGCCGAGATCCAGAGTGGCCTCGGCGCGCAGTCTGGGCAGTTCGGTCCAACGGGTGGGCAGGATGAGATCCGTATAGCCGATACGGTTGTAGGGGTGTTTATAAACGAGCCAGCGCTGGTAGAGAGCGGCTCCGGCGAAGTAGGCGGCGAAGAGGCAGGCCAAGGTCCAGAGGAGGATGCCGCGCAGGCTGATGTGCAGGGTATTGGAAAGGGTGTTGTCGTCGTAAACGGGCTGGCCGGTGGGGTGGAAAGAGGAGCCCGCGCCGCTGGAACTGGGGGTGCTAAACAGGCCCAGACGCCAGTTTCTGGTTTTACCGAGCGGGGTGCCCCAGTGGAGGCGGATTTTGGTAAAGAGCATGAAGGTGCGGGCTGCCCAACAGTGCATGCCACTTGGGTGCCGCGATGCGAGCGGAAGTATCAGCTCTTTTTATCTTCTTCCTCATCCTCGCCGCCGCCGTAGCCGAGTACCTCGATGGTGATGAGCGAGGGCGCTTCGTCGAGGTTGTTGCGGGCGGCGGCGGAGGAGGCGGCGGCGGAGGAGGCATCGAGGTTGCCGCCCGCAACGGCGGAGGTGGAGCCGGCGGAGGCGAGGGCGCCGATGTTTACGGCGGCGGGGGCGGCGGGTGCGCCGGAGGTGGAGCCGCCGGTCTGGATGTTGGCGGCGTTGAGCACGGCGGAGGCGGCGAGGTTGAGGTTGCCGGAGGAGCGGATGCCGGCGTCGCCGGCGTCGATGGTGCCTTTGGGGGCGATCAGGTCCACGTCGCCGGCGGGGATTTCGGCAACGGTTTGGAGGACGCCGATGCCGCCGCCGGTGGCGAGGCCGGAGAGGTCGGTGGAGACGGCGGCGCTTTGCGGGTCGATGACGACGCGGGTGGGCGGGGCGGAGCGTACGGTTTTGGCGGCGGAGCCGGCGGCGATGTCGCCGGTGCTGGACCAGATGGCGATGTCGCCACCGCGCAGGGTGAAGATACGGGAGGTGCCGACGTTGACGCTGCCGTGGGTGAAGAGGCCGATGTCGCCGCCGGCCTCGGTTAGGATGCCCTGGTCGGGGCGCTGGCTGGAGCCGGGAAGGCCGATGGTGAGTTCGCCGCCGGGGGCGAGGGCGATGATGTCGCCGCCGGCGGCGGTTTTGATCTGGCGGGAGGTGAGGGAGATGTCGCCATCCCAAGTCGTAGTTTTGGGGAAGAGGGCGTCGATGGCGTCGTAGCCGAGGGTGTAGGAGCGGTAGCGGGGCGAGTCGGGGTTGTTGTAGTCGCGGCCGGCGTCGCGGAGGACGAAGCGGAAAATTTCGGTCGCGAGCTGGCTTTGGCGTGCCGGGGAGAGGGAGCGGAAGCGGGTCCAGGTATCGGAACCGATGGCGTCGGAGGGAAGGAGCGGGGTGAGCAGGGCGAGGTAGCGGGCGGAGTTGGCGCCGCCGGTGGCGGGGGCGAGGAACTCGGCGATGAAGGAGTCGTAATCGAGGGCGGAGTCGTCGAGGCCGATGGAGGGGCCGATGCCGGCGGCGACGAAGAGGTCGGCGCCTTGATCGGGGAGGTAGGGGTTGCGGGCGTTGCCTATGGTGGTGAGGCCGACGGCGGTGCCGTTGGTGTTGGAAGGACCTACGCCGAGGTCGAAGTTGCGACCGGCGAGGGCTTGGAGTGAGCCGGGGCCGGAGAGCTGGAGGTCGCCGGGGAGGGTGGCCTGGTTGTTGTTGAGGGCGTTGCCGGTGCTGCGGGCCTGGACGCGGAGGGCGGAGTTAGGGGCGTAGGCGACGAGGTCGCGGCCGGCGGCGACGAGGCTGGTATCGGTGGAGCGGTTGTTTTGGAGGTAGAGGGCGATGTCGCTGATGTCTTTGCCGGCGATGAGGCGGGTGGCCTTGGGCGAGTAGAGGGTGAGGCCGGAGAGGTCGCCTTCGGTGGCGTAAATGCGGACTGGGGTGGTGTCGGCGGCGTGGAGTAGCCCGGGGGTGTGGAGGGCTTGCTGGGTGCGGAGGACGGTGTTGGTGGCTCCGGTCTCGGTAAAGTAGCTATCGGTTTCCCTCATGAATCCGGCGGTGGTGGAAGCGGTGGGTTGAACCGGGGTGGTGGTGCCGGACGACACACCGACGGGGTTGACTGGGCGGGTGATGCCCAAGAGGCGGGCGGGGTCGGAGTCGGAGAGGTTTATACTTGAGCTCTGCCAGGTGTCGACGGTTCTGCCGCTGACCAAGCGGGTGGACTGGCCGGAGATGGACAGGGCGTTTACGGAGTCGTGGGCGAGGATGTCCACGTTGCCGGTGCGGGAGGGGAAGAGGTTGAAGATACCGGCCAAGTTTACGTCGCCGGAGAAGGCAAGCGCTTGGAGAGAGGGCGGCTGGACGGTGATGAGGGTTTCGAAATCAGCGATGCTGGTTTCGGCCAGACGGAGCCAAGGCTGGCGGTTGGCGGCGGAGCTGGAGGAGAGCAGGTTTTGGGTGGTGAGCCAATTGGAGAGCAGCGGGGTGGCGTCGAGTTGGTCGGGCAGGGTGACGACGTTGCGCAGGGTGAGGTTGCCTACGAGCGCGGTGGCGCTGACGCCGGCGTCCTGGCTGTAGGTGGAGAAGTAGGTTTTGTTCCAGAAGCGGTTGCCGTTGCCCTGAGGGAGGAGATGGGGGTTGGAGACGGGACCGAGGAGCAGGTTGTTTCTGGCGTATAGATCAAAAGTGGATGCACCAACAAAGAGGCTGGTGGGCATCCAGGTGCCGGCGGGTTGGTAGGTGGGGGAGTTGAGGTTGGAGAGGATGCCGAGGTTGAGGGAGCGGGTTGCGTTGGTGGTGATGTCGCGTCCGGCGGCGAGAGAGCCGGTGCCGCGCTGAACGTAATAGATACCGCCGCTGATGTCGCGTCCGGCGCGGAGGGACAGGTCGCCGCCGCCGAGTTCGA
>JAIXRU010000291.1 GCA_027485045.1 Opitutaceae bacterium
CCTTTATAACGTGCAAGCTGCAGATTACGTGCGGTCTGCACTCGAGCGGCGATGGTGGCGGAGGATTCACCGGCGGCGGTGTCGCGCAGTTCGGTGATGCTTACCGCCGGGGCCTCGATATGCAGGTCGATGCGGTCTAAAAGCGGCCCGCTGATGCGAGCACGATAACGTTGAATTTGCGTCGGCGAACAGCGGCATTCGTGACGGGAATCGCCCAGGTAGCCGCAGGGGCAGGGGTTCATGGCGGCCACGAGCATGAAGGCGCAGGGCAGGGTGATTTTGCCCGCGCTGCGTGAGATGGTGACCTGTCCATCCTCAAGGGGCTGGCGGAGCACTTCCAAGGCCGAGCGTTTAAACTCCGGCAATTCATCGAGGAAAAGTACGCCGTGGTGGGCTAAAGATATCTCGCCGGGGCCGGGTATGGAGCCGCCGCCGATCAGACCAACATCGGAAATCGTGTGGTGAGGAGTGCGCACGGGCCGGATCCCGAGGTGACGTGCCGCACCTAAAGTCTGGCCGGCAGCGGAATGAATCGCCAATACCTCCAAGGATTCATCAAGCGTGGGCGTCGGCATGATCGAGGGCACGCGTTTGGCGATCATGGATTTACCTGAACCCGGGGGGCCGATCATGAGCAGATTATGCCCGCCTGCTACCGCGACCTCGACGGCGCGTCGGACCGAGTGCTGGCCTTTGACCTCGGCAAAATCACCCGCTGGCTCAGGCCGGGCTTGCTGGACTTGAATGGCTTCGTCGTGGGCCAAGGGAGCCAATGCAAGTTTACCGGTCAGAAAGCGGGCGGCTTGGTCGAGGGAGCTGATCGCATAGACGGCGATTCCCTCCACCAGCGCCGCCTCCGCGGCGCATTCCGCAGGCAGAAGTAAACCCCGGCAGCCCCGGGCGCGTGCCAATCGGGCCAAGGCCAAGGCACCACGCACCGGACGAGTGGCTCCGGAAAGACTCAGCTCTCCGGCGATCAAGTAATCTGCGATGGCGGGAGCGGCGATCTGACCGGTGGCGATCAGTATTCCGAGTGCAATGGGGAGATCGTAGAGCGGGCCTTCCTTGCGCAAATCTCCCGGCGCGAGGTTGATCGTGGTGCGGGTGCGTAAAAGCGTATAGCCGGAATTGGCCAGAGCGGAAAACACCCGGTCATCGGACTCCTTGACGGCGGCGTCGGGCAACCCGACCAAGATGAGTTTGCAGTCCCCTGACTCTCCGTGATTTACCTCTACGTGAACCGGCAGCGCTTCTATCCCTTGCAGCGCGGCGGAGAACAACGTGGCAAGCATGTGAGGCCCTTTATGGTAGCTTGTGGGTTAGCTCGGTCCCTTGGCGCGATTGGCCGGCGATGATTGTCAGATTGGTTTCTATGGCCTCGATGTAAGGATTGGGGCCGGAGGGGTAAGGCGTGGCGAGGAACCGGTAAACACCGTCAAAGTCGTTAGTTAGTTTGGGTAAAACAAATTTAGACCAAAAGGCAGGGGTCGCGCTTAATAACTGGTCGACCGATTTGAAGGCGCGCTTTTCCCAGGGTATGTGGCAGTAAGTATCGGCTTCCGAAAATTCATCGAACAGCGATGGCAGTTTATCCGGATAACTCGGGGAAGACATCTGGCCCACGTAGTCTGCGGTGGCGACCATACACGCGATACGACGCGCTTGGGGCGTGCTAAAGTGGGTCTTGGAAGGGTTGCCGTTCAGGCCGGTGCAACGGATAGCACCGAGAACATCATCTATTTCATTCTGCGTGCAGCCCAGAGCAGGCAAGATTGATGCCGCGATCGCGCAACTGCGGAGCACATGGCAATAGGTGTATTTCGCCCCGGTGCCGATTTTGTCACCCTCGATCACCAAGTATCCCGTATCATGCAGTAAAATCGCCGCCAGGCCCAACTCCAGGGCGCGGGCGGAGGGTTTTTCTTCGACAGGGAGGTGCATTTGGCACGCCGCGCCCATGGTAATAAACAGATACGTCGCTTCGAGTGTGTGGTCGTAGTCGTGGTAGCGCAGCGACATCGGCTGGTAATTCCACATTCGACCGTTAAACAAACGATCCGCGCAGTCACAAAGCTCTACGAGAAAACCGGCGCGTGTTTAAAAAAAAAAAAAAAACGCCTGCGCGCAGTCGGAAACGACCTTAATCTGCGCTTTGCCCTCGAGCGGGTTTGGGGAGGGGGCCCCAGCGAAGGCATTTGAGGTCTTGTTCTGCACAATCAGTTGGGATAACTATTAAAAAGATGCACTCGAACGCGGAATCAAGACAACGTTTTGGCATTATGCTAATTGGACTCACGGGCGGCATTGGTTGCGGCAAGTCCAGTGCAGGGCGTTTTTTTGCCGAAGAAGGCTTTCGGGTGCTCGACGTTGATCGCATTGTAAGGGATCGGATTTTAACCGCGCCCGATGTGATTGAGAGTGCGATTAATCGTTGGGGGGCTGATGTATGTTTACAGGACGGACAACTCGATAGGGTGCGCGTGGCAGCCATTGTTTTTCAACAACCGGGGGAACGGCTCTGGTGGGAGAGCCTCATTCATCCTCGGGTGGGGGCCACCTGGCGCGCCGAGGTCGCCACCGAACCATACGCCCAATGGGTCGTCGAAGTTCCGCTGCTCTTTGAGGCGGGTTTAGAAAAAGGGTTTGATTTCGTCGTCTGTGTCGCCGCCAATGCCGCTACGCAACTAAACCGAGCTGTGGCGCGTGGCCTAACGCCAGCCCAAGCCGAACAGCGCATCGCTTCCCAATTACCTTTGGACACTAAACTACAATCATCGCATGCCGTTCTATGGAACGAGGGTTCGCCCGACTTCCTGCGTGCCCAGGTGACACATCTCGCAGGCTGGCTGCGCGGTCAAATTCGGTAGTTTTGCGCATCACGGGCGTTCGGACGGAACGTCGATCCTTCTTTTTTCCCTTAACATTACTCATGGACGATTTGGAAACCCCCACCGGCGCAGACGCGACTAAAGCGACCGCCAAACGAGTTCGTAAACCCGCAGCCAAGTGCGCCGGCTCCCGTGCCTCCGTGCCCGAAGTGGCCGACGTTTTGGCCTTTGCCGCCCAAACTTTGGGTGAAACTGTAGCCGGAGAACCCAGTTCCCCTGCCTCCGCTCAGCCCAAGCGCGCGAAAGGTCGCCGTACCAAAGCCGCCGCAGTGGAAACCGATGCGCCATCGGATACGCAGGAAACGCCTGCGGCCGAGCCTGTTTGGTTTAATACGCCACCAGCTCCCGATGCCGCGCATTTCGACGCCGCCCCCAGTTCGACGCCTGCGGAAACGCCTGTGGTACTAGACCGCGAGGCCGAGGTGCCGTTCACCGCTTCGTTCTCACCCGACGATCCAACTCCCGACAGCACCGACGCCAACCCCATGGAAGAGCGTCCGGTCTTTGTTCCCTCGGGGGCGAACCCTTCGCCTAGTGCAGATAACGATGCGCTGGATACCTCTGGCGCAAATCCTCCTGGCCAAACTAATCCACCCAGCGGCAGTGGTGGTTTCGATGCCGCGGGCGCAGCCCGTCGCGAAGAACGTAAATCCTGGTGGGAACGCAAAAAAGAGAAAAAACGCCAGAAATGGTTGGAGCGCCAACAGCAAGGCGGCGGCGGGCATGGGGTCGGACCTAATGTAGGCCCGGTCCCGACGGCGCAAGTTTCCCCTCGGCCGGCAATCGAGCGGCCGGCTTTTGCCGGAGGCAGCGGAAATGCCTATGCTGGCCGCGAACGCCTGCCCGCGCAGCCTTTGCCTCCGGTGTTTCAAGGTCCCTTGGGCGGCTTGCCCGATCCTTCGCGTTTCCTGGATCTGACGGCGGTCGATGCGATGGCCGAGGTCTTGGCCCAGGACGCGCAGCCGCTGGACTTGTCTGCAATTCATGCTGCCGGCGCTGGTGAGCTGGCCCAGAGCCTCCGGGCTTGGGGCGAAACGATCATCGGCATGCCACCGCGCCGCCTGCTGGTTGACCAGATATTCGCTTGGGCAGCGCGCCAAAATCGTACGTTTGCCGAGCGAGGTTTGCTCGATTTATCCGATGCCGGCCACGGATTCGTGGTGCACAGTGCAAACAGTTACCGTCTCTACCCTGAAAGCACTTTCGTGCCGGCTGTGTTGGTAAAACGCCATGCCTTGCGTCGCGGGCAGGAGATTGAGGTGTTGGTTCAGCCGCCCCGGGAGGGCGAGCGTTGCCCGGCCGCGGTGCGGGTGCTCTCCGTGATGGGGACCACGCCTGAGCTCGCTCGCGAGGTCACGGCTTTCGAAGAACTCACGCCGTACTATCCGACTCAGCGCATCTTGGTCGAGGCGCCGGAAATCCATAAGGATATCTCGATGCGGGCGGTCGATTTGCTCACGCCCATCGGTTTTGGTCAGCGCGGTTTGATCGTCGCGCCTCCTCGAACCGGCAAGACGGTCTTGTTGCAAAATATCGCCAACTCGATCACCCATAATTTCCCCGAGGCAAAGCTGCTTTTGCTCTTGATTGATGAACGCCCTGAAGAGGTTAC
>JAIXRU010000202.1 GCA_027485045.1 Opitutaceae bacterium
GGCAAGGCCCGCGACCGCATGCTCGTCCAGGCCTCGCTCGATCAGATTTCCACCTTCGCCGCCTACGCCGCCATGGGGCTCGAAAAGGACCACCGGAACTACGAAAACATTTCCCACATCTGCTACCTGCTCGGCATTAAAGCCTCTTGGATCGTCCTGACCAACAACCCCGACAAGGTCGCCGCCCTGCGTGACCAAGGCCTCAAGGTAGCGGGCACCGAAGCGCTCGAGTTTGAGCCCTCGCCCTTCAACCTCGCCTACCTCACTTCCAAGGCCGCCGGTGGGCACATTCTCAAACGCCCCAACGAGACCCTCGTCAAACGCGCCCTTCCGCCCGAGCCCGTAAAAACCTTCCGCCCCCACGCCCTCCCCGAGGCCAAGCGCTTCATCTACTCCGCCAGCTACTTCCTGCCCATGAAGCCGGTGGACAACGACATCCTCCTCACCGAGCTCCAGTTCCGCGAAATTTTTGCCCAGCCCCAGAACACCGATCGCTACATGTCCGGCGAAGATCCGCTGGTGCTCGGTTATCAACTCATCCGCGACAACCGCTTCCTGGTTAAAATCAACCCCGCCGCCCTCGCCCGCCATCGCAAGAACTCGCCCGAAGATCCCATCTTCGATGTCATCACCACCCCCTACTGGTTCCGCGTTCACGTCTACTACGACATCGTCACCTCCAACGATTTCGTCGTGCTGACCCATGGCCACCCCCGCAGCTACGACATCCCCGTCGTCCGCCTTCATTCCGAATCCCTCTTCAACCGCTTCCCCCTGCGCGTAGTTTCCAATCGCGACAAGATGAAGGAGTCCGTGAAACACATCGTCACCTACGGCGTCGGCGCCATGCTCCTCGTTTACAACGACGGCCGCGGAGCCGGCTTCGGCGCCTACGCCGCCGATTGCATGATGACCGAGACCGGCCAGGCCCTCAGCTCCAACGAGGCCTACCGCAAACTCGGCATCGAATACGACAGCCGCGACTACGACGCCTCCCTCATTCTGCTCAAACACCACATCCCCAACGAAAAAATCCAGATGGTGATGAACAGCCCCGGCAGCCTGGTTAAAAAACCCGAATACGCCCTGGCGCTCAGCCGCCAGAAATTCGACGTCGAGAAATGGATCTTCCTCGATGAAGAATCCGTCGGCGACTGAGGCCGAGGCCCGCAGCCAAATAGCACCCGCCTGCGGCAGACCCTCGACAGCCAGTCGGATTGTTGCACTGTTGCGAAAAATCTCGCTCCTTCATGCCACGCCGTTCCCAAGCCGATCTCCAACCCGACAGCGCCTCCGTTAACCTGGAGTCCATCGCCAGCCAGCTCGGCGTTGCCATCTCCACCGTCTCACGCGCCCTGCGCAACAGTCCCGGCATCCACCCCGCCACCCGCCTCCGTATCCAGACCGAGGCCGCCCGCCTCGGTTACGCCGTGAAACGCCGCGCCGAAGAACGCGCCGGCAGCGGTGCCGATACCAGCGTCCGCCACCTCCTCACCCTCGCCCAGGCCATCAACAGCTTCAGCCAGCAAGGCTACCTCTCCGGCATCAGCCGCGCCGCCCAGTCCCACCACATCGGCGTCTTCTCCCACCATTGCTCGGTCGAGGATGCCGCCCGCATGACGGACCCCAGCCGCCAGCCCGCCGCCCTGCGCATGCCCGATCTGGCCGGACTCATTTTCATCCACCGCTGGCCCGAAGCCGTCGTGGCCAAACTGGTTAAAAACCACCCCGCCATCTCCCTCATCCACCGCTATCCCGGGCTGCCGGTCGATACCGTCGGTCTCGACGACGAAGCCAACCTCCAGCTCCTCGTCGCCCACCTCCAGGAGCGCGGCCACACCAAAATCGGCTTCTTCGGCTATGATCGCGGTTACAGTTGGGCCCGCAGCCGCTTTGCCGCCTACGTAGGCGCCCTCGCCGAGGCCGGCCTGCCCTACAGCCCGGACAACACCCTCTCCGTTTCACCCGAAGCCGCTCAGGCCCAGACTCCCACCGAACTGGTCCAATACGCCCCCGCCCTGCGCGACCGTATCCAAGCCGGAGTTACCGCCTGGATCGGCTCCAGCTACGTACTGGCCCAGAGCCTATGTCTCACCCTTCGCGCCGCCGGTTACAAAGTCCCCGCCGACGTCGAAGTCACCGGCTATCATGGCGGCGCCCGCCACACCTCGCCCGGCCTGCCCCGACCCACCTCGATCGAGATCGACGACGACACCATCGGCTCCGCCGCCGTGCACCTGCTCTCCCAACGCGCCCAACGCGCCGTGCCCGCCCCAGCCACCCTCCTCCTCCCCGGCCGTCTGCTTCAAGGCGACACCACCTCGGCCTCGCTCAAGTGACTCCGTCCCCCGTCCCGGCCTGACTCCGGCTACACCCCGAGCGTGCTCAACAACACGTCGTGGTAGAGCGCCTCGCTCCACGCCGGCTCGGCCGCGAAGGCAGACTCCAGGGTCGGAACGTCCAGTTCGACGGCGTCCGGATTCGTGTGATGACATATATCCACCACGCGGTGCAGTTGCATGTAGTCGCCGGGCCACTCCTTCCGCTCGATCCAGGCCAGCGCGGCCGGTGTCAGCCGCACCCCGCCCGCGCCGATGCGCCTCAGCACCGCCCTTGCGATCTGGCCCATATCCGCCCGGCGCGTCAGCAACGGCACCAGCACCAGCTTCATCGCCCCGGCCCGCATTAGTAGCAACTCATTGAACTCACCCGCATCGGCCAGGGCGCTTAAATCCGCCTCCGCGCATAAAATCAAACGCACCCGCCCGGCGAGCACCGCAAACTCCCCCCCGCCTGCGATTAAATCGTGCAACAATTCCTGCTGCTCCAGCGTTAGCCGCTCCGCATTAAGCACGATTAACAAGACCGGCCGGGCCTGTGAGGCCACCGAGGCAAAAAGCCGCGTGAAATAGTCCGCGCTCACCCGATTCGCCGGGCAGGCCAGCAGAATCGCGTCCCTCTCCTCCGCCACCGCCACCGCCACATCCAGAAACGCCGCGCCCGCCCCGCCCGATACCGTGGCCGCGAGCCGGAAATCACGCACCCGGCCGAAGTCCGCCACCAGCTTGCGCACCTGGGCCGAAGCCCCCGCGAACACCGGCTTTTCCAGCGCCGCGTCCGCCTCGCCCAGCACCTGGAACGGCGCGGTGGAAAGTCCCCCGGAGCTGCCCACCCGCTCGTGGCGCGCCCGCGCGCAACGCTCCAGTATGGCCGGGATCTGTTCGCGCAATTTGCGCGGATCCACCGGCTTGTCGTAGATCGCCTCGATGTGGTGCGCCTCGTAGCTCGCCCGCAAAGCCGGCGAAAGCGTGCCCGAACATATAGCCACCGGCAGCCCCGGCGCGAAGCTCCGCAGCTCGGCCAGGGTTCCCAGCCCGTCCAGCTCGGGCATGTCGTTGTCCAGAATCGCCAGGTCAAAACCCTGCGTGCGCAGCTTGGCCAGCGCCTCGCGTCCGTTCACCACGCTGGTGACGTCAAAGCCGGTGTTCTTGAGTAAAATCGCCAGTACCGTCCGGCAAACGTCGGAATCGTCGGCGATCAAGATACGGGCCCTGGGAGCGGTGACGGCGGACATAGTACCTCACTAGAATCACGCCCCCTCAACCTAGCAAGCCCGCCAGCACCGCAGCGCGACTCAGCCGGAAGGCGTCCCGCACCGCCTCGAACTCGGCCAGACAGCTCGCCGGCGAGCCTGCCCGCGGCAGGCGCAAGGCGAGGGTGGCCCCGTCGCATTCCACCCGCGCGGCCACGCCCGGCACCGTAAGTTCGCAACGACTGCAATCCGACGGATAGGTCACCCGCACCGCGTCCGTCCGCTCCCCGTCCAGCGCCTCCACCGCATCGATCACCGCCTCCACCCGCAGCCCGCGCGCCAGGTCGAAGACCACCGCGTCGAACTGTCCGGAGAAAAGCCCGTCAAACTCCGGCATCCGCGCCAGTTCCCCCGAGCGCAACGAGTGCAACCCGCGTGTCAGGGTGTAGCGTGCGGGCTCCGCCGGATCGAGCGCGTAGGCCAGTTCCCAGCAAAAATCCCTCGTGGTGAGCGTGGCCAGCGCCGTGCCCAGTTCCAGCGAGATGCCCGCCCGCTTGTAACCCAGTGCGGTGCGCGCGTTTTGGAACATGGCCTCCGCCTCCTCCGCCAGCTCGGCCGCGCATAGCCGGGCCAGAAACCCGCTGGTGGCGGCGTTCACGGCATCGGGCAAACTGTGGCGGGACTTGTCGTAGCCGCGCAGATTTTTCACCCAGCCCCCCGTGGTGCCGGACAGGCGCACCTGGGAGATTTTGGAAAACGGGTTGTCCATGCGCGGGTCAGCGTGGGTTTTTTCCCCGCCGCGCCAAGCCTTCACCCGCCCCCGCCACCCTGCATAGTGTAACCAATTTGGTTACACTATGCAGGGTGGCCGTGAGGCAGGGGCGGAGGTTTCATAAGGTGGAGGTTTCAGGATTGAACCCCGGCGCAAGCCGCCGAAATTGCTAGCCGTGTTGCCCCTCGTAGAGATACCCGACGATCGCCCCGCCCTGCTCATACCCGACGTGCATCAGGATATGGATTTCTTTAAGCGTGCGGTGGAGTATGGTCGGCGCGAATCCGCCGTTTTGGTGTTTCTGGGCGACTACGTGGACTCGATCAATCCGCGCTGGCGCAGCCCGGCTGCGCAGAGCGCCATCGCCACCGCTCTGCCCGAGCTGGCGCGGACTTACAGCCCTGGTTGTGTTTTCCACGTCGGCAACCACGACATGCAGGCCTTGCGCATCGCCCGTTACCGCAGTGCCCTGCGCTCCGCCGGCCAAACTACTCAACTGGCCCAGCTCGACGCCACGCTCCCGGAAGCCGCGGGCTATGCCGAGCTGCTTGATCTCTGGCCGGAGGAGTTTCTGCGCACTTGGCGCATCGCCAGCCATGCGCACGGCTTTCTCTTGAGCCACGCCGGCGTGGCCCGCCTGCACTGGCCCTGGCTCGCCTCGCGCGATGCCTCCGCCCAGACGCACACCTTCCTCGCCCAGGCCGCCGCC
>JAIXRU010000204.1 GCA_027485045.1 Opitutaceae bacterium
ACGCGAGCTCCCCGCTCCCGGCTCCAAATTCCAAGCTCAAGGGTGCTTACCTCGTGTTACCCGGTTTGGAAGCCAACGTGGAGAAGGCTTTTCTTGCCGCCGCTGCGCGTCTGGCACCGGCATTGCCCTCCGGCATAGCCGCCGAGTTGTTACCCTTGTTTGCTCCCGCCGCCGAGCTGTACGCCATTCTGGGCGGGGCCGAGACCTGGCAGATCCACGCACCGTTTTACGATCGTTATCGCGACCGCTACGACCCCAACGTTCGCGCCCGTATCGACCGCGCTCGAACGATCACTGCCGTCGATATCACCCGCGCCCAGGCCAACCGCGACGCCATCACTGCGGCGTGGGCGGTTTTATTCCGCGATTACGATTTTATCGTGTTGCCGTCCTCGCCCTGCGCGGCCGTGACCAAGGCTGAATGCACCTTGGAAATGCGTTCGCGCATCCTCGGCCTCACGGTGCCCGCCAGCATGGGCAGTCTGCCGGTGCTGGCCCTGCCCGTGCCGCTGCCGGATACCGGCGGTTTGACCACCGGCTTACAGATCGTGGTGCCCTCTATCCACAGCCCGGCCATTCGAGCGGTGCTCGAGACAGCTACTGAATAAACGGGAACTGGATTGCGCCGGGGCTCGGGCCGCGAGGGAACCAGCCGGTCTGGCGCAAGGCGGAGAAAGCGTGGGGCGGAGACCGGAGTTTTGGGTGAAAGCAACCCTGCGCTTATTTACACTATTTCAGCAAAGGGTTTTCCCAGATGACACCGGTCAGGCGGGCGAAATCGGTATCGGCGGTGTGGACAGTTGCGCCATACTCTAATGCTAGGGCGGCGATTTGAGCGTCGGTTACGAGATTGCCTGCGGTGCCAGCCTGTTTGAGCAGGCGGCAGACGGTTTCTATGTGGCCGGGGCCCGCCACCAGGAGGCGGACATTGGGTCGGGCCAGCCAAGAGGCGATTCGTTCGCTGGCCTCGTTCGCCGTGAGTGGACGATCAAATACTTTTCCGTGGGTGGACAAGCGCAGGAAAGCAAAGATCACGACCGGGCAAAGGCCGACCGGCTCGACGCCGGACAGCAAGGCAGCCCACCAATCTGCGGAGGCTTTGTGGAAGGGACTTTCGGAGTCGTAGGCGTAGAGCAGAAGGTTGGCGTCGGGGACGATCATTTCTTTAACGCGTTATGGAGCTTGCGGGTTGTTACGGCAAAAGTCTCGGCCTCAAGGTCATCGGCGAGGTCGTGCAACCGTGATGGATCCAGACCGGGGCGCAGACCCATGGGTCGAGCGTCGACAACAAACGGCGCGGCGGCGACGGCGGGAGCGAGGTGTGCGAGACCGCGGCGCAGGCCGTCGTTGAGCGCCGCTTTGAAGTTCTGCTGGGAGCCGTGGGTAGCATGGCGGAGCAATTGTTCGACGTCAGGGTCGAGTGTGACGGTGGTTCTCATAGTAGCATCATGATGCTTAAAACATTTGCTGTCAAGATGAGCACGGTGCTCCATAATCGGTCCCAACCGTACGCTGCGCTCATGCCCAGACGCGGGCGGGATCGGGGACGGGAAGCGCTGAACACAGCAATATCGGATTGGCTGACTCGGATTGGCTGACTGATTACCGAATGACTTGGGCGGAATTGGCGCAGGCGATCACTCACCTAACGACGGCAAATGTATTTGTAAGCACTCTTCAGAAAATCGACCCCGTTTTGCTCACCGATCTCAAAGAGCCTCGCACGCAAAGAACCAAGTTTGCTGACGTTTCCAAAGTTGATACGGATCCCAGCCATCTAGCGGCATTTTTTGGTCAAATTGTTTCCGCACTTCCTGGCGACATGGATGTATATCCAGACCAAGCCGGAAGTTCTTGAATAAAGCCGCTGGCATTGATGGCACATGCATTGCTCAACCCGGGCATGCGTCGTTCCACGTTTCTCCTTACCCTTTTCACGTTTCTCTTTCTTCCGCTTGGCTTAAGCGCACAGCCCGCCCCTGCGGGAAAGACTCCGCTGATCGCCATCCTCAACGCCTACCCGCCTGAGATGGAGGCCATGATCAAAGCCTTCGATCTCACCGGCCCCGGATTCACCTCCGAGGTGGTGCGCGGCTTTCGTTTTTATCGGGGCGAACTCGAAGGTCGCCCGGTGGTCTTGGTCGAGACCGGCATGAGCCCGGTCAACGCCGCCATGGCGCTACAACTCACCCTGCTCAAATATCCGATCACCCATGTGCTTTTTGCCGGTGTGGCGGGCGGCACCGATCCCGCGCTTGAGGTGGGCGACGTCGTCATCCCCGAGCGTTGGGCTTATCACGACGAAGCCGCTTACTTCAACGAAGACGGCAAAGGCGGCTATCATCAGGCCGCTTACTTTAAGAAAAAATATCCCAACTTCGGTATGATCCACCCCGACGACGTGGTCGCCACTCGCGCCGGCCAGCCCGGCTTCAAACGCACGCCGACCTTCCCGGCCGATCCCGCTCTGCTCGCCGCCGCCCGGCGTGCGTTGCAAAAGCTCGGTCCGATCAAGGGCGAGGTGACCGGTCGCACCTTGCGGGTCGAGGTAGGCGGCACCGGCGTGACGGGCTCCGTGTTTCTCGATAACGCCGCCTACCGCGAGCACCTCTTCAAAGTCTGGCAAGCACGCTGCACCGACATGGAAACCGTCGCCTACGCGCACGTCTGCTAAACCAACGAAGTGCCTTTTCTCGCCATCCGCGCCCTCAGCGATCTCGCCGGCGGCCAGCAAGGCGACAATGTGATCGACGAACACGAGCACACCTCCTCGGTAAACGCGGTTCGCGTCCTTCGCGCCGTGCTCAAAGAACTTTGATCCGTCACCCCGCCCCTACCATGCCTCTAACCCGTTTCTCTGTCGCCCCGCTCCACACCCTGACCCGCACTCTCGCCGCCGTGGCGATGGGCCGGGTCGTGCCTGATCTCGTTATCACCGGCGCACGGCTGCTCTCCACTTACACCGACCGCATCCACGCCGACCGCGAGGTTTGGATCAAAGCCGGACGCATCGCCTGCGTTAAACCCGCCGGCACCGCCAAAAAACACTTCGCCACCGTCGCCGGGGCCAAGTTCGCCATTTACGATGCCGCCGGGGCCATCCTCGCTCCCGGTTTGGTCGATCCGCACGTGCACATCGAGAGCAGCATGATGACGGCTTGCGCCTACGCCGAGGCCGCGCTGCTGAACGGCACCACCACGCTGTTCTGCGACTCCCACGAGATTGGCAACGTGTGCGACGCCGAGGGCATCGAGTGGATGCTGCGCGATGCCCGTCAGGCCCCCTTAAACATCTTTCTCACCGTGCCCAGCACCGTGCCCGCCACTTCGCCGCAGTTCGAGACCGCCGGCGGTGATCTTACCCCCTCCAAGATCGGCGCGCTGTTCGACCGCTGGCCCGAGGCCCTCGCGCTCGGCGAGAAAATGGACTTCGTGCAGGTCGCCATGGGCGACGCCCGCTCGCACGGCGTGCTTGCCGAAGCGCTGAAACGCGGACGCCCGGTTTGCGGCCACATTTACGGACGCGAATTTGTCTCCGCCGGGGCCGCTTCGGGCATCACCGACACTCATGAAGCCATCGACCGCGACATCGCCGAGGATTTCCTTGAGGCTGGCGTGTGGATTTTCCTGCGCGGCGGACCGCCCACCACGCCCTGGCATTCGCTGCCGCACGCGATCAAAGCCGTGACCGAGGCCGGGGCCTCGCCTAAGCGCGTCTGCGTCTGCACCGACGACCGCGACGCCGACGACCTCTTCCTCTTCGGGCTCGATTGGGTGGCGCGGCAGGCGGTCGTGGCCGGATTTGCCAAAACCACCGCCTGGAGCGCCGGTTCCCTGAATCCCGCCACGCGCTACGGCCTCGACGGCGAAATCGGCGGCATCGCCCCCGCGCGTCGCGCCGATCTGGTGTTGCTCAACGATGATCTCGTGCCGCAAAGCACCTGGTATGGCGGCGAGCTGGTGGTGAAAAACCGCAAGATCACCCGCGTGCTCGATGCCGCGCTCTCCAAGCGCTACGCCTATCCGAAAAAGGCCTACGCCACCGTCAAGTTGCCCGCCGCCGCCAAGTCGGCCCCGCTCACGCCCGCACTGCCGACCGCGCCCGTGGTGGCCAACTGCATCCGCACCGCGCTGCCGGGTATCATCCTGTTTCACGACCGGGTGACGCTCGAACCGGCCGCGAGCTGGTCCGAGCATTTCGCGCGTCACGGCCTGTGCTTCGTCAGCGTGTTGGAGCGGCACGGCAAATCCGGGACGGTCGCCCACGGTCTGCTCAAGGATTTCGGGCTCAAAGCGGGCGCGGTGGCCAGCACGGTCGGGCACGACGCGCACAATCTGATCGTGGCCGGCACCAACGAGGCCGACATGCGCCTCGCGGTCGAGACTCTGCGCGAGCTGCGCGGCGGCGTGTGCGTGGTCAACAAGGGCAAGGTCGTCGCCTCGGTCGCGCTGCCGATCGCCGGGTTGTTGTCCGACCTGCGTGCTCCGGCAGTCGCCAAGCTCACCACCAAGCTCAAGAAAGCCTGGGTGGCGGCCGGTTGCACCCTGCCCTACATGGGCTTTAACCTGATCCCGCTCTCGGTGATTCCGGAGATCCGCATCACCGACAAGGGCTTGGTTACCGTGCCTGGCATGCAGCAGTTGCCGTTGTTTGAGGCGGTCTGATGTTTCGCATTCCCCGTTCGACAACGGGCGCGGGCGGCTAAAGTTAACGCAGCACCGTTTGCCGCCACCATGACTCCTTTGCCCTACGCGCTGTCCCGTTTTCAAACCCGCCGCCGCCTCACCCGCGAGGTGAAGATCGGTGGCGTCGGCATTGGCGGGAGCAACCCGCTGCGCGTCCAGTCGATGACGACCAGCGACACGCAGGACGTCGATGCCACCGTGCGCCAGGCCATCGCCCTCGCCGAGGTCGGTTGCGAGATCGTGCGCATCACCGCGCCCAACGTGCAGGCCGCCCGCGCGCTGCGGCCGATCCGGGAACAGTTTGCCGCCGCCGGGTTCTCGCACGTGCCTTTGGTGGCCGACATCCACTTCCTGCCTTCCGCCGCCATGGAGGCGGTCGAGCACGTGGAGAAAATCCGCATCAATCCGGGCAACTACGCCGACAAAAAGAAATTTGCCGTGCTCGATTACACCGATGCGGCTTACCACGCCGAGCTAGAGCGCATCCACGAAGCGGTGACGCCGCTCATCCTGCGGTGCAAGGCGCTGGGCCGCGCGGTGCGTATCGGCACCAACCACGGTTCGCTCAGCGATCGCATCATGAACCGTTACGGCGACACCCCGCTCGGCATGGTGGAGAGTGCGCTGGAGTTTCTCCGCATCTGCCGCGGGCATGGTTTTCACGACATCGTGCTCTCGATGAAGTCCTCCAACCCCAAGGTCATGATCCAGGCCTACCGCCTGCTCGTTGCGCGCATGGACCAGGAAGGCATGGATTATCCGCTGCATCTGGGCGTCACCGAGGCCGGCGATGGCGAGGATGGCCGCATCAAATCCGCCATCGGAATCGGTTCGCTGCTGGCCGACGGCCTGGGCGACACCCTGCGCGTCTCGCTGACGGAGGATAGTGTTTATGAGATTCCCGTGGCCCAGGCGCTGGCGCGCAAAGCCATGGCGGGCTGGGCGAAGGCGGCGCTCCCTGCCGCCGGGCCCGAAGTGACGGCGACCGATGCGCTGGATCCCTACGTCTACACCAAACGCCCCGTCACGCCGCTCGTGCTCGGGACGGGCTTCATCGTTGGGCCGGAGTTGCCGCCGCGCGTGATCACCCGCGTCGCTTCGGTCGCCGCGCTGGCCGAAGCGGTGAAAGCCTTCGCGGCGGTGCGGCTGGTGGATACGCCGGTCGAAGGTGTCTTGGTGCCGATCTCCTCCCCGGCCGATTTAGCCGCGCTGCGGGCAGTCGGGTTTCCCGTCGGGGCCACGCCCTTTCTTGAGCTCGCTGCGGAGCTCACGCCCGCCGATCTAGCCGGGGTAAATCCGTCTGCACCCGTGGTCTGGGTGCGCGATTTCGCCGCCACTGCGGAGGACGCCGAGACTCTGGCCGGGCTCGCCAAGCTGGTTCGTGCGCGCGGCCACGTCCTCGCGGTGGCCACCACCGCCGAAGCCTTGACCGCCGAGGCTTCGCCGCTGGCCGCCACCTTGCGGCAGTTGGGGGATGCGGGCTTGATCCTCACGCTGGATGCGGACGGGGCAAACGCGGCGGGGCATCACCCCGTCGGCCGATATCGGGCACTGGCCGAAGCCCTGCGCGAATCGGGCATACGAGCTCCGCTGTGGATTCGTAATACCGTAGCCACCCAGGTCGCGCCGGCGCCGGATTTTCTCTCGCGCCTGCTGGATGCTTCCGTACTTACCGGCACCCTGTTGTGCGACGGGTTGGGCGATATGGTGAGCATCGAGACGGAGCAGGATCCGGTGCGCGCGCTGAAGTTGAGTTACAATGTGCTGCAGGGGGCGGGCACGCGCAGCAGCAAGACCGAGTTTGTGGCCTGCCCGAGTTGCGGGCGCACGCTGTTTGATTTGCAGACCACCACGCAGCGCATCCGGGCGCGGACGGGGCACCTGAAGGGGGTGAAAATCGCCATCATGGGTTGCGTCGTGAACGGTCCGGGAGAAATGGCGGATGCGGATTTCGGCTACGTGGGCGGCGCGCCGGCCAAGATCAACCTCTACGTGGGCAAACAGTGCGTGCAGTATAACATCCCCCAAGCCGAGGCCGACGACCGCCTGGTCGCGCTCATCAAGCAGCACGGCAAGTGGGTGGAGCCGCCGCTTAGTCTGGCCTGAGCAGACGGTCGCAGAGCGCCAGCAAACGGAGTCGTAGCGGTTGGGCGCGTGCGGTGAAGGCGCGCTGGTGTTGCTCGTAGTCGGCCCGGCCTTCGGGGGTTTCGATTTTTACCGGGGCGAAGCCGAGCGCGGCGAGGTCGTAGGGACTGGCGCGCATGTCGAGTTCCCGGATATCGCGCGCCAGCTCGAAGCAGTCCGCGATCAGCTCGGCGGGGGCTAGTGGGGCGAGTTTGTAGGCCCACTTGTAGAGGTCCATATTGGCGTGCAGGCAACCCGGCTGCTCGTGTTCGACGCATTGGTCGCGTTCCAGGGTCACGCGATTGAGCGGGCGGGCCGGAGCGGTAAAAAAGCGAAACGCATCGTAGTGCGAGCAGCGGAGCGGCTGGGCCTCCACGATGCGGGCGATCTCGTCCGGGGGGAAACGCAGGGGGTATTGGTTGTGGCGGATTTCTTCCGGGGTTTGCCGGTAAACCATGGCCCATTCGTGCAGACCGAAACAGCCGTAGAAACCCGGGCGTCCGGCGGTGGCGGCAAGAAGCGAGCGCAGCCAAAGCACGAAGGGACGGCGTTTTTCAGGAAGAGCGTCCGGCCGCAGGCCCACGCCGTAGTCGGTTTCGTGATACTCCTGGTCCCGTAAAAACACCTGGGCGGCGGGGCCGGCGAGCAGGATGTCGGGGCCCGGTTGCCAGCGGCGCAACCAAGCGGCGCGGAAGCCGTAGTAGGTGAACAGAAAGTCGTAGACCGGGTGTTTTTCCCCTCGTGCGGCCCGGGTCTGGTGCGGATCGGTCCAGACCCGCACCCGGTTCTCGTGGGCGAGGGCGCGGGCCTGCCACTCCGCCTCGTCGAGCACGGGCACGGCGTAGGCGTCCTCCGGGTTGGTGGGGGCGGGCAAGCGGATCACGGCTTCAGCGTTTTGCGGGCAAGAATCGAGATCGGTCCGGCGATGCGGTTCGTCGAGGCAGGCATGGTGCGGGTAAAACAAGGTAGGAGGGAAATCCCGGGCAACCGCTTTCCGAGTGTGCCTTACCTTCACGGGTGCGAGTTGCAGATTTAAAAAATGACAGAAATTTGACCGATTATGACAATATACGCTCATTATCTACCAAAATCTAGCATGCAGGGTGGGTGGTCTTCAGGTAAGGTGACCGGGTGGATTTTAACTCTTTATGTTTTCCGGGCTTGGCGCTCAGGCCAGGCGAGGGATGCCAGGACGAGTGAGTTCCGCCCAAAACGCCTTTTTCCTCATGTTGCCCCCGCCCACCCCCCATCGAATCGAGATCGAGCACCAGGTGCGTCGCGCTTTGTATGCCCGTTTGGGAAAGCCGCTGCCGCGCAACGCTGAGGCGCCGAATCCGCTTTTGGTCAACGTAAGCGCGCGTCACTGCCATCTCACGCCGCAGGCGGTCGAGACTCTTTTCGGCAAGGGTCGCACTCTGACTCCGATGAAGTGGCTCTATCAGAAAGACCAATATGCCGCTGAGGAGTCCGTCACCCTTATCGGGCCGCGCAGCCGGGTGATTTCCAATCTTCGGATTCTCGGACCTTGCCGCGATCTGAACCAGATCGAGCTGGCTTACACCGATTCCATTGCTCTCGGTTTTGATATTCCCGTTCGGCAGTCGGGTAACATCAAGGGCACCCCTGGCTGTATGCTCATGGGGCCAGCGGGTTTTCTTCGGCTGGATGAGGGTGTTATCCGCGCCGCTCCCCATGTGCACATGAATCCCGGCGACGCCGCCTTTCAAAAGGTGAAAGCAGGCGATTTCATGAAGCTGCGCATCGGCGGCGAGCTCGGCATGACCTTTGATCGCATGCTGGTCCGTGTGCACCCCGATTTCAAACTCGAGGTCCATGTCGACACCGACGAAGGCAACGCATGCGGCCTCGGGCCTGGTGTTCCCGTCGAGTTGATCAAGTAAGCCGTCCGGCGGCCCCCATCGTTTTCCCTGTAATATCCTCCCACGTCCCAACCCACCAACCCACCAAACCACCTCGCACTATGAGTGAATCCATCGGCATGATTGAAACCCGCGGCTACGTCGGCTCCGTTGAAGCCAGCGACGCTATGGTCAAGGCGGCGAGCGTCACGCTCGTCCGCACCATCCAAATCGGCGGCGGCCTTATCACCGTCGTCTGCAAGGGCGACGTCGGTTCCGTGAAAGCGGCCGTCGACGCTGGCGCTGAAGCCGCCAAGCGCGTCGGCGAGCTCGTCGCCTCCCACGTTATTCCCCGTCCACACGCCGATCTGCTCAAGCAGGTGGGTCTCTGATTCGTATTATCCCCAACCTTTAAAACACCACTCCCATGGCTCAACTTGCCCTAGGTATCATCGAAACCAAAGGTTTCATCACTATGTTGGAGGCCGCTGATGCCGCCCTCAAATCCGCCAACGTCACCATGACCGGTTACGAGGCAGTCGGCAGCGGCTATGTCGCCGCTATCTTCCGCGGCGATGTCGCCGCCGTGAAGGCCGCCGTAGATGCCGGCGCCGAAGCCGCCAAACGCATCGGTGAAGTCGTCTCCGTGCAGGTCATTCCTCGCCCTCATGACGAGCTCGCCGGTCTCGGCAAGTGGCTTGCCGCGCCCGCTGTCTGATTATCTCGGAGCCACCAGGCCCCGGTTTTTCGGGCCATCGTTTTTGTGACGGTGGCGCCGTAACCATTTCCTACTCGACCGTTTCGATTCTGTTTTTACCTCATGAACATCCTCGTCGCCAACCTCGGTTCCACGTCGTTTAAATACCGACTCTTTCACTTCGATGGCAGTCTGGCCACCGAAGTAGCCAAGGGCGGCTATGAACGCGTGACCGATTACGGAAAAGCGATCGAAGACTGTCTCGCCCTGTTGAGCGCAGGCGGATTCTTGAAGTCGGTTGCAGATCTTGATGCGGTGGGCTTTAAAACCGTTTTTGGCGGTAGCCTCACCGGTTGCGTCGAAGCCGACGAAAGCGTCGAGGCCGCCCTGTTGGCCACGGCGGATCTCGCTCCGGCTCATAATCCGCCCTACGCGGCGGGCATTCGCCAGTTCCGGGAGAAGCTCCCCTCGGTTCGCCGCGTGGCGCTCTTCGAGACCGCGTTTTACCAGTGGTTGCCCGAGTATTCTCATCGCTACGCAGTGCCCGAATCTTGGTATCAGGCCGGCGTGCGGCGCTACGGATTCCATGGCGCGAGCCACAAGTTCGCCGCGGAACGCGCGGCCGAGTTGCTAGACCGCTCCGAGGTCGCCGAGATTACTCGCAGCCTGTATCAATCCGGGCCGCGTGTGGTGGCGGGCGCTCCTTTGCGCATCATTACGTGCCATCTGGGCGGCTCCAGTTCCGTTACGGCGGTGTGCGATGGTGTCGCCATCGGCACGAGCATGGGCCTGAGCCCGCAATCCGGCCTGCCGCAGAACAACCGCGTCGGCGAACTCGACTCAGCCGCCATCCCATTCATCCAACGCAAACTCGGTCTTACTATTCAGGAGATCGAGCGCCAGCTTACCAACGAGAGCGGCCTGCTCGCCCTATCCGGAGTGGGTAATGATTTGCGCGACATCCGCGCCGCCGCTCTCGCCGGCAACCGCCGCGCCGAGGTTGCGATCGAGGCCTTCGTTTACGCCATTCGCCACTGGGTGGGCGCGTTTTGGTTCGAGATGGGTGGCTGCGACGCACTCGTTTTCACCGCCGGTATCGGCGAAAACAGTGCCTTCATCCGTGAGTCGGTTTGCGCCGGACTCAGCCGCATGGGGCTCATCATCGACACCCGTCGTAACGATGTTTCGCCCATCGAGACCGACCTCACCTGCTGCGATTCCGCTACCAAGGTCTTCATCATCCCGGCCAACGAGGAACTCGTCGTCGCTCGCGAGACGCGCCGCCTCCTGCTCGCCAAGCCCGCTGCCGCCTAAGTGCCGCGCCACGCCTTTCCACCCGAAACCTTAATCTAACCTCAACTCCTCCCTCCCATGTCCCAAGCCCTCGGCCTACTCGAAACACGCGGTCTCACCGCTCTCATCACCGGCACCGATGCCATGCTCAAGTCCGCTAACGTGACTCTCGTCGGCCCCATGAAACAAGTGGGTAATGCGCTCGTCACCGCCGTCGTCACTGGCGATGTCGCCGCCGTCAAAGCCGCCACCGACGCCGGTGCCCAGGCCGCCCGCACCGTTGGCGAAGTCATCTCCGTGCAGGTGATCGCCCGCCCGCATGGCGACGTTGCCGCGATCTTGCCCAAGCCCGTCGCTGCTGCGCCCGTCGCCGCTCCGGTCGTCAAGAAGTAAGCCTCCGGCGGCAGGTCGCCGCAAGGTAGGAGCCAGCACGTCTCCTCCTCTCGGCCCCGCCGCCAACCCCGCTCCCCGCTCCGTATCATCTCCCATGTTCCTCGCCCGCGTCATCGGCTCCGTCGTAGCCACCAAGAAGGATTCGGCCATGACTGGCCGTAAGCTTCTGCTGCTGCGCCCGCTGGTCGTGGACGAGGCTCAGCCGGACCGCCTCCGCGCGGGTGCCAGCACCATCGTCGCCGTGGATGCCCTCGGTGCCGGCCGCGACGATCTGGTGCTCTTCTGCCAAGGTAGTTCCGCCCGTTCCGCCGAAGGCATGAAAACCCTCCCCATCGACGCCGCCGTGATCGGCATCGTGGACACCGTGGACGTCCTTAACCGCCAAGTTTATCCGCCCGTCGCGTCGTAAGCACCGCCTGGCCCATTCCTCCTTTTCCTACCCATGTCCAACGCGCTCCAACTCGACGAGACCACCCTCCGCGCCATCGTGGATCAGGTCGTGCGCAATCTCCAGCACGGCTCCTCCGCCGCTGCTCCCGCCGCCATTGGCGCTCCGGCCGTCGTCGCCTCACGACGCGAGGGGCGCTTCGGTGTTTTCACCGAAGTCTCCGCGGCCTGCAACGCCGCCCACCACGCCTTCCGTCAGCTCCAGCCCCTCGGGCTTGAGGGCCGCGTCAAGGTCATCGACATCGTAAAAGGCCTCGCGGACAAGAACGCCGTTGAGTGGGGCCGTATTGAGTTTGAGGAGACCAAGATCGGTCGTCTCGCCCACAAGGTTGAGAAGCTCCAGATCGTTAAGCTCGTCCCCGGCATTGAGTGGCTGCGCCCCTACGCGCTCTCCGGCGACCACGGCATCACCCTCGAAGAGCAGACACCCTTCGGCGTCATCGGCGCCATCACCCCCGTCACCCATTCCGTGCCCACCATCTGCGGTAACATCGTCTCGATGGTCGCCGCCGGCAACTCGGTCGTTTTTAACCCGCACCCGGGCGGTGCCCGCTGCGCCGCCATGGCCGTGCGCGCCATCAACGAGGCCATCCACGCCGCCATCGGTATCGAGCACCTCATCTGCGTAATCGCCGAGCCCACCCTCGATACCTTTAACGCTCTCTGCGCTCACGAAGCCGTGCGCGTGCTCTGCGTCACCGGTGGCCCCGGCGTGGTTAATGCCGCCATGAAGTCCGGCAAGCGCGCCATCTGCGCCGGCCCCGGAAACCCGCCCGTGGTGGTGGACGGCACCGGCAATCTCTCCAAAGCCGCCGCCGATGTGATCAAGGGCGCCGCTTACGACAACAATCTCCTCTGCGTCGGCGAGAAACAGGTCTTCGTCCTCGAATCCTGCGCCGAGCGCTTCCTCAACGAGCTCGCCCGCGCCGGAGCCGCCAAGCTTACCAGCAACCAGCTCGACCGCCTTACCGCCGTCGCTTTTACCACGTCGAAAGACGCCGGTGGCTGCTCGCACCCCGTGCTCAACCGCAAGCTCGTTGGCGCGGACGCCGCCGTGCTCGCCCAACATGCCGGCGCGACCGTTACCGCCGATTGCCCTCTGCTCTTCGCCGAGACCGATGCCGAGCATCCCTTCGTGATGGAGGAGCAGATGATGCCCATGATTCCCGTTGTGCGGGTTAAGACCTTTGCCGAAGCCGTGGCGGGTGCGCTCAAGAGCGAGCACAACTACAAGCACTCCGCCATCATTCACTCGCTCAACGTCGAGCACATGTCCCAAATGGCCCGCGCCCTCGACACCACGCTCTTCGTCAAGAACGGCCCGTCCGTCGCCGGTCTCGGCCTGGGCGGCGAGGGTTACCTCAACTACTCCATCGCCACCACCACCGGCGAAGGCATCGCCACCCCGAAGACTTTCACCCGCACGCGTCGCTGCGTGATGGTGGATAACCTTCGCATCTACTAAGCCGCGCCGGTCCCGCCCCGCCGCCTCCCCGTAATCGCCATGCAACTCGCCCGCATCGATGGCTCCGTGACCGGCACGGCCTGTCATCCCAGCATGAGCCAGGGTCGCACGGTGATCTGCCAGCCTCTCGACGCCGACGGGTTTGCCGACGGCCCGCCGGTGCTTGCCCTCGACCAGCTCGGGGCCGGCCTGCACCAGCGCGTGCTCATTTCCGCCGAAGGCTCGGTCGTGCGCGAACTCGTCCGTGACGAACGCTCTCCGCTGCGCAACTTCGTCCTGGCCTTGGTCGATCCAACGGTTCCGGCCGCCACCGCCTAGCTCCGCGATCCTTTCACCATGCGACTCGGCCAAGTCATCGGAAAAGTCACCCTCGGGCTCGCGGATCCCGCGTTGCGCGGCGCGCGCTTTCTCCTGGTGCAACCGCTCTCCCGCGAACAATTCGCCGGTGCCCCGCTGTCACCGCTCGCCAAAGGCGCAACCCAGGTCGTTTACGATGAACTCGGGGCCGATCTCGGCCACCTGATCGGCTACACCGAAGGCGCCGAGGCCGCCGCTCCCTTTGCCACCTCCGTCCCCGTGGACGCCTACAACGCCGCCCTCATTGACCGGATTAACTACACCCCGCCGGCCGCCGCCTAACTTACCTGTTAACTCCCTTTATCACCATGCGTTCCGTCCTCACCGCCCAAGACATCGAACAACTCCTCCGCACCGGAGCCCCCGTGCCGGCCGATGCCATCCTCACGCCTTCGGCGCGCGATGCGCTTAAAGACCGCGCCTCGCTCCTGCCCGGCCGCGCTTCCGCCGCACCCGCCGCCAGCGTCGCGAGCGCCGAGCCCACCGTGCCCGACTACGAGTTCAAGTGGACTCCCGGCTCCGACCCCAAGACCCCCGCAGCCATCGCCGCTTTCTTTAACTCGCCCGCCATTCAGGCCATTAAAGAGCGCATGTGCGACATCGGCCGCCGCATGTGGTCCAAGGACTATACCGATGGAAACGGCGGCAACCTCACCGTCCGCGTTGGTGACAACCTAGTGCTCTGCACCCCGACCCTGATCTCGAAGGGCTTCATGCAGCCCGCGGACATCGCCCTCATCGACATGGATGGCAAGCAGCTCGCCGGCTCCCGCAAGCGCACTAGCGAAGCCATGACCCACCTCGGCATCATGAAGCGCCAGCCCATGTGCAAATCCTGCTGCCACGCCCACCCGCCCCACGCCACCGCTTTCGCCGTGGCCAAGGTGCAGCCGCCCACCTGTCTCATTCCCGAAGCCGACATTTTCCTCGGTAAAATCGCCCTCGCGCCCTACCAGACCCCCGGCTCCCAAGCCAACGCCGACACCGTTGGCGAAGTGGGCAAAGACAACCAGTGCGTGCTCATGCTCAACCACGGGGTGATCACTTGGGGCAAGGACGTCGAGGACGCCTATTGGAAGATGGAAAACGTCGATTCCTACTGTAAAACCATCTGGATCGCCTCCCAACTCGGCGGCGAACTCGGCGAAGGCGTCGGCGGCAAAAACGCCAAGGAGTTCGTCAAGATCCGCAAGATGCTGGGCATGCTCGACAATCGCGACGGCCTCAAAGAGTGCGAGCTCTGCGACAACAGTGATTTCCGCCCCGGCGTGGCCTGCTCGGCTCCCGCCAATGACTCTTCCGCTCCCGCCTCGGGCCCGGCTGCCGATCCGGCCGTCGAGGCCTTGGTCGCCCAGCTCACCGAGCAGCTGATGAAGCAGCTCAAGAAGTGATTCACCACCCGCATCTTCATTTAGTCATCAGCACTCTGGCATTATGAAAATCACCATCATCGGCGGCGG
>JAIXRU010000282.1 GCA_027485045.1 Opitutaceae bacterium
TAATTCCCGTCACCGCGAACACAATCAAAGGAAAGGCGAGCCAGGGCGCGAGACGACGATGGAGCGGACGGGAAATGGGTTTCATTTTAAAAAGATTTAATCAGGTCAGATACCCCTAAACTCAATTAGCCAGATGGTATTACGAGACGTTAGGTTTCGACCCGCAGCACATAAACAACACCCTTTTCGCTACCCACCGCGAGGTAGGCATCATCGGGCGACCAGACGAGCTTGGTCGCGGTCGCAGGCATCCTGACCGTGGCACGCAAGGGTTGCGGCCGTTCGGGACTCCAAAGCTGCAATACGCCGTCCTTACTGGCGGCGGCAAGCAAGCCGTGGCGATTTTGAAAGGCCACCGCGGTCAGTGGCGCATCGTGCGGCAACATCCCCGGTTCGCGTCCCTCGGGCCCGGCTCCGGCGCAATCCCACACACACACATCTTGCCCGCCCGTGGTGGCGAGTTTTTGCCCGGTATGGTCGAAGCTAATCTGGCGAACCTTGGTTTCGTAGCCACTCATGTGGAACTCCTGGTCTTCCTCCGGTAACCAAAGATGCACGCTGGGGTCGGCATTGCCCGAGACCAACCAGCGACCCGCAGGGGGCGACCAGGCAAGCGTCGCGATACCGTTCGCGTAGGTGTATTCCTTTTGGGCCAGGTAGTCATCGGCGTCCCACAGGCAAACCCCGCCGAAGTAGGCGGCAGCCAAAGCACCGCCTTGCGGATGCCAGGCCAGTGCGGTGAGGGTTTTGGGCGCGGGTTTGAAGCGGTGAAAGGTACTCGCGTCTGCGTGCAGGAAAACCAAGTCACGGCCCGAAGCGGCGGCCAGGAGCGGAGCACCTTTCGTCGTCGAGGGTCGCCACGCGAGTTGCTCGATCCACGCCGAGCCGAGTTCGGCAGTGGCGAGGTGTTGCGCGGCACCGGCGTCCCAGAGTTTCACCGCGCCATCCTGTCCGCCTGTAGCGAGGAGGAGAGCGGTATCCGCGCCGGAGCGAGGGGCAAAGGCGAGGGCGTTGGTGCCGTCGACGTGGCCGGGTAACTCGCGGCGATTCTCGCCGGTAGGGCCGGAGAAAAGATACATGGGGCCTGCCTGGGACGCGACGGCGAGAAACTGGCCGTCTGGCGACCAAGCGAGATCGATTACGTAATCATCGAGGGCTGAGGCCCAGACTTTGTGCAACTGCATGTGCGCGCAGGTTGAGAGGACGCGTGGGCATTTGTCGAACGGAACTCGTGCGCTTACGGTGGATGCTGCGGACCCAAGGCTGCCCCAAGGAGGGTATGATCGAGTGACTTCAGCGAGAGAACGTAGGTTGCATTTTGGGGCTATGCCCTCCGTCGATTCGGGGTAACCCTCAAACCGCACACAAAAGATGCTTTGTGAAGCTTTTGTGGCGACAGGCGACTTCGGTCCTTGAGGCATTAGCTGGAGGTGACGCAGTAGGGGATGCCATCCGGCAAAATATTCCTTCGTTTGAGACGTGAACTTAGATAGGGAATTAAAATTTATTTAAATTATGATAAATAGCTGTTTACGTAAGTGGCATTGGCTTTGCTTAAAGTGACGGCATGAGCTTGCTAACTGCTAAAACCGCTGCCTTTGCCGAGCCGACGGATATGCGTTGGTCGGAGTTGGAGCGGTGGACCTTGGAGGCGTGCGTCCTGCGTGCCGAGGGGCGCGAAGCAGAGGCGGTGCGGGTTTTGCAGGAGCGCATGCCCGGGCTAATCCGCGAGTGGAGCGTGCACTGCCGTTTACCCAAGCCTGTCATCCAAGAGCGGCTGCGACGTATGTTTGCCGAGAAGCAGGATTTTGTGGCCCGCGGGCTCGCCCAGCGGCGTCTGATCACCTCCGAGCTCATCGCCCGTGGTCGTGACGTCCCGGCGGGCACGAATACCGCCGCAACCGTATCTGCCGCCCGTCAGCCCGTTGCCTCTCTACCGCCCGGCCCCGTCGGCCTGCGCCAACGCGTACCACTGAGCGATGTCGTCGGGATGCTCGATGGCCTGGCTGAGGCCGAGCGTGAGGCCCGTCGCGAGGCCATCTGGCCCTTGCGGTCTCCGGCAACTTTTGCCGCCGCCCAACTTTGATTTTCCCGTTCGACCCATCCATCCCAACCAAAACCTAAGAATAGTTCCCGTCATGTCTAAGCTCACCTCCACCCAAGCTTCCGCCCGCGTCACCTCCTCCGCTATCATTCCCTCCAACTCCACCGATACCTTGCTGGTCGGTCTGGATTGGGGCACCAACCTTTCCAGCCTGCACGCCGCCAGGCGCGAAAGCACCGAGCTGGTGGTGCAGGAGCAAATCCCCACCGTAGTCGGCTACGCTCAGGAAAATATTCTTGATGGCGTGCTGCCCGGAGATGCCCGCGTGCTTTTCGGCAAGCAGGCGCAGAAGCACCGCCAACACGTACGTCTAGTGCGGCCGTTACAAGGCGGAGTGATCGCTGACCGCGAGGCCGCCAAGGACTTCGCGCGTCACCTGCGCACCCGCCTTCCTGAAAACTCCGGCGATATCCGCGCCGTTATCGGCATGCCTGCCAGTTCCGACCTGGCCGCCCGTGAAAACGCCCGCGCCGCAGTGCAAGGTGTTTTCCAAAAAGTCATTTTCGTGCCCGAGCCCTTCCTGGCCGCACTTGGTTATCGTGATGATGATCGCCTGACCGACTCCGAATACCAGGACCCGGTGCTAAATTCCCTCTACGTGGATATCGGTGCCGGTTCGACCGATGTCTGCATCGTGCAAGGCCGCTACCCCACGGTGGACGACCAGCTAAGCGCTCCCTTCGCCGGTGATGCGGTTGACCAAATCATCCTGGATGCCGCGCAGATCGCCTACCCCGACGCTGGACTCACCCTGGCGAAGGTTCGCGAGGTAAAGGAAAAATATTCCTGTGTAATGGAAGATGAGGGACAGCAACCCGCCATCGCTACGGTGATGGTCGCGGGCAAGCCGGTGAAAATCGATCTTACCGCCCAAATCGCCGCCGGCTGTGCCGCTCTGCTGCAAAAAACCTTTGAGATGACGAGCGAGCTGGTCGGCCGCGCCGATCCCGATTCAGTCGGCGAGCTGCTGCAAAACGTGATCGTGACCGGAGGCGGCAGCCTCATCCGCGGCTTCGGCGTGGCCCTGCAGACCAAACTGCTCGAGGAAGGATTTGAGATCCCCCGAGTGCGCGTGCTGGGCCAAGGCTACAAGGAATATGTCGCGCGCGGAGCCTTGAAGACCGCCCGTCAGGCTCAGGATCGTCACTGGCAAAACATCCTCGGCTAAACCCCGAAACCCCTTTGGTTTGGATTGGACGGAGGGCCGGTTCGCCTAAGCGGACCGGTCCTCTTTTTGTACGCCGAAGTCAGGTCGAGAAGGGATTAAATTCCCGTTCGTGGGCGATGGTGCTCAACGGACCATGGCCGGGCGCGATTACGGTATCTGGCGGGCAAATACGCAGTACCCGGGCGACCTGCTCGCGCAGACGTTTGCAACAAAAGTAGCCGCCACCGACCGAGCCGGCGAAAAGCAAGTCGCCACTGATGAGCAAAGGGGCGGCATGGGGGGCGCCCGGCGCGCGCACGAGGTAGGAGTTATGCGCCTCGGCGTGGCCCGGAGTCGCAAGGGTTTCGATCGTATATCCGGCGCACTCCATGCGCGTGCCGTCAGCCAGCCCGGCGGCGCCGTTCACCTTGGACCCGGAGGGCGCAAACACCGGGGCGCTAGGATAGAGGCGGCGGACTTCGGGCAAACCACCTGTATGCTCGGTTTCGGCATGGGTAAGGAAAACCGCCGACACTTGATCCACCCGCGCAGGCCATGCGCGTCGCAGGCGCACGGCGTCCGGACCGGAATCGAAGAGCACACCCTCGCCGCTGCGGCAATCCGTGACGAGATAGGCGTTGGCCGTACCCAGACCGTGAGGAGCGCGCAACGGGAAGAGGCAGAACGGCAACCCGGAGATCACGGGCAGAGGATAACGATTGGCGGCCAGCGCATGCACGCCTCGCGGATTAAGGCCAAGCTCGGTGGCAAGACGATCAAGCTCGGGTGTGGTAAAATCATACCGGTAATCGATGGCGTCACGGATACGCTCTGCGCTCACCGCGGTTCGAGCAGCCAAGCCCTCGGGCGTTAGGTCGGCCTGACAGAGCGCCTTTTCGAGCACATCTCCCAACTCGTCCTCCAGCAGCGTCTGTTCAATAACCATAAACGAGCAAAGCTCGGCTAAAACGAATGTCCAACGACCAAAATGCTGCTCAGCGTTTATTGGGCAGCAACCCTTCCGGGCCGAGTCGTTCCACCAGTTCGGTAAACAAGGGATCCTGGGCCAGCAGCGGCCAAGGAGCATTGCTGGAGATGCGCACAAAAAGCTGGGCCTGAGGACGCAGGACGCCCTGCTGTAAGACCAGCCGCATCAAACTCAGCGCCGAAGTCGGCTTGGCATAAGCAACGGGACGTTTATCCGCAAAATGCCAGAACCAGACATGGCGTCCGGCTTCACCAACCTGAAACACCCTTTGTTGCGCCGGTGTCAGGGTGCGTTCGCCGATTTTCAACTCTACCGTATCCGGCACCCCTTCCGCCAGAGACCAACCCGCGCCCGGCCAACAAGCATCGGGGCTATGCGAAGCAACCAGACTCACCGGAGCCTGCCCCGGGGCCCATGATGCGAGATAAACCGTGACCGCGACCAAGCGCTCCGGAGGTCCGCTCACATAGGTGCGCTGCAGCAGGTCCTCCGTGCGTAGCGTGGAGGCGAAACGGTAAAGCTCGGAGTCCGACTCCATCCGCCACCCCGGCACGGATTTCGGTAAAAGGCTATCCAACCGTGAAGCGCCCTCCATCGAGATGGACTCTGATATCGGACGGAGCGCCCAAACAAAAAAGAGGGATCCCAAAACCACCGCTGTTAATCCAGTCGCCAGCCCGCCTACCCAAGGCCCCGGCAAGTGGAGCTGGCCCTTTATAAAAGAAACCGTGGCTGGCTTCGCCAAGAGGCTTACGAGAGGGCGGCGTCGCTGCTCGTGACGGGCCAGCATACAGGCCAAACCAGTGAGACAACCAGTGCCGGCCATAAGAATGCTGTAGCCCGTTAAATCGTGCCAGCGGTCCAAGTCATAACCCTCGACAGCGAGCAGCGTAAGGATGAATGAACGCGTGAAGTTCAGCGCGAGCGCCCCCGGCACCGCCGTTGCGAGCAGGATCATACGGGCGAACCAACCGCGCGGAAAAACGGCGGCAAGAAACACCGCAGCGTAAACACACGAGATCAGACTGCGCACCCCGCTGCAGGCTTCATCCACGCCGACCTGACCATTCGGCAGCTCGATAACCGCTCCCATGCGATGAGCGGCCAGGCCCGCGAAATCGAGACTTCGCACGACCAACTCCGTCACCCATAGCTGCAGTTCAAGGGTTAGGCGCATCTGCGTACCCGGCGGCAAGGGCGCACTCAAAAAAACGAGCAATAGAATGGCTCCGGCGCAAAAATTCAACGGCAGCAGGCGCACCGCACGATGCGCCGCCACGAACCAAACCGCCGCCAGGGTTAAACAGAGTGCGACCGTGCCGAGCCAAAGGGATAACGCACTTTGTGCCGTGAGTGCGGCTACACTCACTCCTGTGGCGCTAAGAGCGAGCAAGGCCAGCAGACCAGTGATAGAAGTAATCGTTAACCAAAGCCGTCCGCCAGAATGGTATCGTTGCGGGCCGCCCCGGGCTTCCACGATCAAAGCCACTACCGCAGGCAGAGTGAATAGCCCATGGGTCAGATCCGGATTGGCGCACCACTCGGGGCCCAACCATGCTATCCAGCCAAGTGTGATGCCGACCAAGGCCAGACCCGAGAGCCAAAGCAAAGACCGGCATTGGGCCAAAACCGTAGCCGCGCCGGAAGCGGAGGTCAGGGATGACCAGGTCATAATGAGGCGGCGCATGGAGAGGCGGGGAGGCGTGAGGATACCCTAGCTTGAGGAGAGACGACACGGACTGACCAGCCTGCACTAAGTCTGCCGCTTCGTTATAGTGCGCCATAGAAAAAATCCGAGCCCCCATACACCGAGTCTCGGAAACCATTTCCAATACCCCTACTCTCAATCGGGGATTAAGTAATTATTCTAAGTCCGGCATCCTTGTCAGAGGTACGAATGATAGGTTAAAAAAACGTATGCTACCCCGCAACAGATCACTGTATTTCGCAATATGCGGGCTTATACTTGCGTCAATCACCCGGCTGCTGGCGGGTTCTGCCACGGATGTAACGGGGTTATACTTCACCGGCGTAAACAGCAGTGGAAACGTTTTGGCGGGCGGCAGTGTAGACCCTAACTGGAACGTTAGCTACGCCTACGCCAATGGTAATTCAGCGAATTCCACCTACATGGGTTCGGCGTATGTGGCGACCACTACGGATCCTGGATGGGTACCCAATTCGACCTCAGCCAAATGGATCGTTCCACCCGGCGGTTCAGGCGGCAACGGCGGTTACCAACTCCCGGGCAATGGCACCACTGGAAGCAATCGCGCCTACTACATTTACTCGCTCGCCTTTAACATCGCGGGCACGGGCTCGGGCGCCGTCACAAATCAAGTTTCCATCGGCATCACAATCGCAGCCGACGACATCTACTCCATCTACATTAATCCCGCGTTGAGCAATAACGGTGACATCGCCAACGGAGTCACGGCCGCCGTGACCAATAACAACGGTGCATGGACCAACACCGGCACGGCCACGCTGGCCAATTTCGGAGCGAATAACAACTCAGTCTTCCAAGTGGGAACCAACTACCTGCGTATATTAGTTAGAAATACAAATAGCGCCACCGGTTCCTCAAATAATAACTCGGTAAATCCGACGGGACTTTTGTTTTACCAACAAAATAACATGGTGACCATCGACGGAAGGGTTATCCCCGAAGTCGGCACCGTTTTACCCCTGTTGGGCGCGGCGGCGGCTTACATGCTCTATGCCCGGCGTCGCCGTAATCACCCGGCTTCGGCGATGCTGCAAACTACGGCTTAAGACGATCTAAGGCTTCGGTCGCCAAAGCTCGTTCCGCCTTGGACAGCCCGCTGGCGGCAGAGAGCAGTCGTGTTAACCTAGGGAGCGCCTCGTCTTTTCGCCCTGCTTCGGCAAGGGCGAGCGCGAAGGTGAAATCAAAGCCGGGGGCAGGCTCGACTTCCTTGATCGCCCTACTGGCAATAGGATCAAGCAACTTAAGGGCGAGCGCAGATTCACCACGCCGGAGTTCAGCTAGGGCGGCGGTGATTTGATAGGCCTCGCGAGTCGGAACTTTTTGTAGCGTTTGCCGGGATATCCTAACTGCTCCCATGCGGTCTTCTCCCGTCAAGGCGGCGAAATAGGCGAGATTGTTGGCCACATCGGTATCGTCCGGGCGAAGGTTATTGAGGCGTCGGAAAATCCTGTATTGGCTGATTGCGTCGTCAGTAACTTGTGCATGACGCAAGATTGCGCCGAGAGCCAGCCAAGCCGTCTCGGGTTGCTGCGCGGCCGTTTCCCAAAGCGCGAGGGCAGGCTCGACCCGACCCCAAGCGTAAAGTGTGTTGGCGGCGAACAGCGCGGAAGAGGTGCGCTGGCGCGCTTGGCTGTTCAAATCGCCCCAGGTTCTCGCCACACTCGCGGAATCACCCTGCTGGGTCGCAGCTTCCCAGGCATACACCATGCGCAAAAACTCCACGTCTTCACTCCAAGGTTCATTGGCGGTCCAAGCCGCAAGTTCAGCCCACTGTCCGCTCACGCGCCGAGCTTCGGCAAGATTGACCACTCCGGGTGCGCGACGTGTCACCGCCTCGGGCAGGGTTGCAGCCCAGGCGATTGCATCCTCGGCGCGACCAATCTGCACCAACCAGCCGAGGAGCAAGCTGGCGCGCATGGGCTCGCCGATGTAGTCGCGCTGCAGGCTGGTGAGCACCGCAAAGTAGCGCGTTTCGTCGGAGCGGAACAAGGCATTGAGCACCACGGGAACATCGGCAGTGGACGCCAGGGGATGGATGAGCAGCGCGTCCGCCCAGCGCCGCAGCGCAGACCGGTCCGCGTCGCGCAAAGCTTCTGCAAGCAGAGGTCGCAAGGCCTCCACGCCCCACTCCGGATCCCCGGTCCACTTGCCGAGCAATGCCAAAGCCTCTTGGCGGGCGATTTCAGTGCCGATGCGCAACAGCACCAATCCGAGCGGAATCTCATTAACCGCGACGCCACCCCCGATTTTTTGCGCACGTGCGAAAAAATCCGCCGCTTCGAGCCAGCGTCCAGCGCGCCGGGCGATTTCCCCGCGCAGACGTAGAGCGTAGTCGGAAGTAGATACCAATTCAGGCGGCAGGGAATCGAGGGTGCGGGATGCGGAAATTTGGTCCCCGGCTGCGAGGTAGGCCCCACAGAGAGCAAGGGCAAGATCGAGCCGGGAGGGCGCAATTTTCGCCGCCTTTTGCGTGGCCCGTAGCACGGCGGCGGAGTCCTTGCGCAGACGCGCGAGGTCAGCCACAGCCTGCCAGGTGGCAACCGACTCCGGAGCGAGATCCACCAGCCGCTCGACCGCATCCTGCGCACGATCCGCCCGACCGGCCAAGATCCACTGCGTAGCGATGCGTTGGGCGCGATACGCAGACCAGCGGGGGTATCCCCAACCGACGAGGACGCCCCCGCAAACGATCAGGCTTACGGCAAGGTAAACGGTCCGGCGCAAACCGGGGCGTTCTTCCCAAAAATCCCCTATTGCCCAAAGTGCTTCGCGCAACTCGAACCGAGCCCAGAATCGACGCATAGCAGCCAGCCTGACGGATGCTTGAGAAGGGGTATCTGGGGGTTCATCCATAATCTGGAATCAGATTAAAGAGAACTCCCTCACATTGCTAGAAACTGTTCATCAATTCCCGCCAATCGCTGAAAAACTGCGGGGGATTAAGCACCACCCTTCCGGCTGCCTCAGCTTTTGGCTAAGCTTCGACTAAAAAAGAAAACAGGGGGACTTAGCGACCAACGGCAACGACCTCGATTTCGATCAGGGCTTTTTGCGGGAGCGTGCTCACCGGAAAGGAGGTGCGGGCGGGTTTTTGAGGATTAAGTTTCGCGTGATTAAAAAACCTTCCGTAGGCCTCGTTCCACAGGTCGATGTTTTTACGAAAAGCATCACCGACCACGGGATAGGCGCGCAGTTGCACCACATCGGAAGGCTTTAGACCAGCGGCCGAAAGACGGTTACGCAACGTGAGCAAAGCGGTGACACCCTGATCATGCACATCGCCCCCTGGCGTGCCTATCGCACCCGCAAACCAAGTCACGGGCCGCAACCGGGCTACGGTGCCGGTGCTGCTAATTTGTGCTTCCGGAGTGCCAGTCATTTCAATCCAGGGATTAGTCGCAGCGGTGAGGTCATGGCCATCAAAAGGACCGCGTGGATCGGCGGCGGCAGCGTAGACTTCGATTTCGATCAACTGACCGTTGGAGCTAAAACCCGGGCCGGTAACCACAGCGAGTGCCGGGCGCAGGTCGGCGTGCTTGGCCATAAATGCTTTTTCAAATTCGACTCCGAATCCGTTGAAATCGACCTCCTTGCTCCCGGGCGCAGCCGATAAAAGCACACGAACATAGAAAACATCCTCCCACCGAAACCCTTGGGCGGCGATGGATTGTTCGAGTTTCTTGAAAATCGAGCGGCTTTGTTCGGCGACCGAGCCATAACGCTCCACCGTTCGTTCAGGCTTGGTGAGATCGGCCGGATCAGCGAGCACGCCGGCTGAAAAAAGCATCGGTGAACCGGGCAACACCAATACGGCACCCGAAGAACCAAAAGGGCCCTCACCAACCATGCGAATAAAGGGATTGAACGGTGAGGCTTTGCCCGGAATCACGCCGGAAGCGGGGGTAAAGAAGGCGGCGACCGCCTCGGCTTGAATGGTTGAATTGAGCCCCCCGAAAAGGGCATCCGCGGCAATCGTGGTTCGGGTGGGCGTGCGTCCAGCTGGAGCGAAAAAATCACGCCAAGCCGCATTCCACGGCTCCATATCGAGGGTGCCATCGGTGCGCGGGGTCAGGCTGGCCCGAACGTAAGCAATATTTTTGCGGTCAAGGCCAAGCAGGGCGAGATTCCGCTCCAAACCGGTGAGTGCGCTGGCGCCATCGGGAGCGGGCTGGCCAGCGACGAAAACCTTGGTGGCATAGGGCGATACAGTGGCTGAAACCGAGTAGGCCAAATTATCCAAAGTTTTGAAAACGATGGGTTCGGTTTGGGCAAAGGCAGTGCCAGTAAGTGCGAAACGGGCACCAAAAAACACCAGAAGACCGAGGACACGAGGAAGGGAAAAGGAGGGCATGGCAGCGCCGACAGCACATTTCATGCAAAAAAGAACGGATTATAAAAAACTTTCACCCCGCTGGGCGCGCCGACTGCTAATATAGTCTCACGATGCAAAGACGTGATTTCCTTCGGCGTTCAACTGCGGTAGTGGGTTTCGGTGCCATTCTGGGCGGTTCCCGCCTCTTGGCCGCGACGACCGAAAAGGCTCCGCCGCCGCCCTTACCCTTGGTCACAGACAAAATTGGTCCATTGGCACCGGTCCGGGCCAACATCGACCGCATGATCCGGGTATCGGTCTGCCTTCGACCGTTTCGGTCCCAAGGTCCACGCATAGAGGGTGAGCGGATTGGCGAAAAAGTGGTAATCCATAACTATGGGCACGGTGGAAGTGGCTGGTCCTTAGCCTGGGGCTCGGCCGCGATTGCAGTGCGTGAGGCACTCTCTACAGGTGAGAAAAACTATGCGGTAATCGGTTGCGGAGCCATGGGGCTCACCACCGCACTCCTGCTTCAGCAATCCGGGGTAAACGTGACGATTTACGCCAAAGACAGGCCAAACGAAGCGCGCTCGGCCTACGCCACCGGGGTGTGGTCGCCCGATTCACGAATCTGTTCGGAAGAAGGAGCGACGCCGGCCTTTGCCGCACTCTGGGAAAAAATGTGCCGAGACTCCTTCCGGAAATACCAGACGCTGCTCGGCGTCGCAGGCACGCCGGTCGAGTGGCGCGATCGGTACTCGGTGTCCTCAATCCCGTTTGAGGAACTAAAGAAAAAGCGCGAAGCGGAAGAGGGACCGTACAAATTCGGCAAGTTTGGCGACCTCGTAAAAAATCTTACTCCCGGCGCCGAGGAACTCGCGCCTGGCACTCATCCCTTCGGTGTGCCCTACGTGCGACGCGCCACCTCGATGGTATTCAACATCGCCTCGTTTCAACGTATTTTAATGCAGGATTTTCTCGCCGAAGGCGGGCGCATGGTACGCAAGGAATTCAACACCGCCGCGGATTTCGCCACCCTGCCGGAAAAAACCATCGTGCACGCCACGGGTTACGGTGCGCGCGCCTTGTTGGGCGACGAATCAGTGATCCCAGTGCGTGGACAGCTCGCGTTGCTCATCCCTCAGCCGGAAGTGAACTATAGCCTAAGCGGCGAAGATGTCTCCATGGTCTCGCGCTCGGATGGCATCGTAGTTCAAACCAGTAAACCGACTGACTTTAACAATACCGACGAGATCCCCAACCGTGCCGACTCTGAAGCCGGGGTTCAGGCCCTGGCAAAGATCATGGTGCCCCTCTGGCGCGCGATTTGAACTGGGTGAGTTATCACGAATCCCAGCGGTTTATCAGGGTCAGGCTAGGTTAATGATGGCTGCTCGCTCCGGCCGGGGTGGGCGCTACCGTGTGCTCGTTTTCGGCGATTAATTGAATGTGAAACCGGAAAGTGGAGCCATGGCCCGGTTTGCTTTCCAGTTCGATCCCCCCGCCCATGAGCTCACAGAGTTTTTGGGAGATGACGAGACCGAGCCCGGTCCCGCCGTGACGTCGGGTTGATGTGGTGTCGAGCTGACTGAACGCCTTGAATAACTTGGGCCGGTCGGCAGCCGATATTCCGATGCCTGTATCAATGACTTCAACACGCAGGATATAGCGACGCACACCCTTATCATCCGTAGGCTCAGACGGCTGGAAAGCCCCCCCGATCCGCAAGCTCACTCCACCCTTTTCGGTGAACTTGACTGCGTTCCCAACTAGGTTGGCGAGTATTTGCCGCAGGCGATTCTGATCGCCCACCAAGATATCCGGAACATCAGGCGAAACCTCGGTGAGCAGAGTCAGAGCGGCGGCCTGAGCGGGTGCGGAAAAGAGGCGGTTGATCTCTGCGGCGCACTCTCGCACCGAAAAGGGGGCGGAAAGGATTTCCAGTTTCCCAGCCTCGGTTTTGGAAAGGTCCAGTATGTCGGAAACGAGACTCTCCAAGTTATGTCCGCACCGCTGAATCGTTTCGGTGTAGCCTATTTGCTCCTCCGTGAGGGCGGTGCCGCGCAACAGGCGAGTATAACCCAAAACGCCGTTAATGGGCGTGCGGATTTCGTGGCTAACCACAGCGATAAATTCGCTTTTGGCCCGGTCGGCGGACTCGGCGGATTCCTTTGCGTTACGTAAGGCCATTTCGGCTTGTTTACGCACGGAAATATCGTGGCCGACCGCCTGGTATTCGATTATCTGGCCATCGCGGTCTTTGATCGCGCGGTGCGCCCATTGGTAAACATGTCGTTTACCGCTTGGATCGAGGAGCACGGTTTCAAAGCTGTAAGTCTCAGGCCAGGGATCAAGTGCGCGCCAGGGAGTGAGTCCCGCAGCCAGAATCGGCCAGACCGAACCGACGAGCTCGGGGCGCTTACGACCGAGAAACTGAGCGTAAGCCCCGTTTACGAAAGTAAGGCGACCGTCTGATTTATACCGGCAGATTAAGTCGGACTGATCCTCTACTATGGCACGGTAACTGGCCTCGGTTTTTTGCAAGCTGCGGGCCATATCCTCTATTTTTCGGGCCAGACCCATAATCTCGTCGGGATCGTCTAAAGTGCTGGGAGACTGGTCAGGATGGCCGCGATTACCACCAGCGTGATTGTTTATCTCTTTGAGTTTGGCGATAAGAGTTCGGTCAAAAACGTAGCCTGCCAGCACGAGCAAAATGGCCCCGATTATAGCCAATCCGAGCACCCAGTAGGTGTCGCCAAGGCGTTCGCGGAGCTCGGTATCGCTGGCAATTACGACGAGGGTGATACTAAGGCTAAGAGCGAGCCCGAGGATAAATACCGTCTGACGTCGAATGGAGCCGATCATATTGGGGTAAGCCAGTGTATGTTAACAGAGCAGACAGCGCGCAAACCAAGTTATGCGATCGTTCATTTAGAGCGCGAACGGCGGGATTTAAAAGCGACCTGACCTTCCCGACCGGGGCGGGCGGACTTGGAGGGTTTCTTGGCAGAAGATCCCGGTTTCGCTTGATTGACATCGGTCCGACCAGCCTTTCCGGCACGAAGCTTGGCGGGCAGGGGAACGGCGCGCGCGGGTTTCTGGGGCGTGGCGTCGGCGGTGGCTCCAGTTGGGTCGGCGGGGTCGATTTTAAAAATACGATCCGGCGCAAAAAACGGGTTGTATTTCCGTTCGTGCGCGAGGGTGGTGAGCGGTCCGTGGCCGGGGCCGATGACGGTGTCTTTGGGAAGACTGAAAATGCGGGCCCGGGTGTTTTTTATCTGTTCGCGAAAGTGAGTGGGGCTCCCGCCAATCGAGGCTGAGAAAAGTGCGTCTCCACAGAGCGCGAGAGGCCAGCTAAGTCCTTGCACGTAAAAGGTGGTGAGCCCCGGCGAATGCCCCCAAGTCGCGAGTGCTTTGATTGCGATCGTGCCCAGGTGAAAGTAATCATTGGCCGCAAAGGTCCGCGCGCCGGGAAAATCCACCGGCTCACGCTCGCCGGACCAGACCTCGGCACCGGTCGCCTTGACCAGAGCCGGTAGCGCCGCGATATGATCTTCGTGCGTATGCGTAAGAAGGATACACTTTACCCGGAGTTTTTCGGCGGAGATGAAATCGATCAAATCAGTGGCGTCGGTGCCGGTGTCGATGACTGCGGCCTCGCGGGACTTGGGGTCCCAGACCAGATAGTTGTTCACCGTCTGGGTGCGAAAGGGCGTGTTGAACATGGCCAGCCCGCGAGGGAAAATCGGGGCCTTCGGGTAGGCTTCTTTTTTGGCCAGAACCTCCAAGGCGTCGGGGGAGAGTTTGAGGTGGCGGGCAAGGCGGCGGATTAAAGGCAGCCGGGCATCGCCTGCCTTGATGGCGTCGAGCTCGGCAGGGGTGATTTCGGCGCGGGCGGCGAGCTCTTCATCCGTGATGCCATAGCCACGCTGGGCCTTGGCGATTACGTCGGCAAAATTATCTTCGATAGGAATAAGCGGCATGTAAAAAGAGGGGGAAGCTAACGGGGCACCAGGGAAGTGCGACCAACCTATAAACGCACAGGCAGACCGGAGCGCGAGGATTGATAAATGGCCTGAATCAGCGCGACAGCAGCGCGGCCAGCCTCGCCATCCACCAAGGGCGGACGATTATCCTGAATCGCCGCGATAAAATCCGCGAATTGCTCCCGGTGAGCGCTTCCCCACTTCTTGTTCGTTTCTCCTGCGCCAGCAGTCGCCTGCTCGGTGGCCAGGCGGGTGCCCCCGGTGGCGACTTGGCAAGCATCGGACGTAGCGGGCGGCCCCTTGACCACCGGCTGGCCCTTCAACGCCAAAACGTGGAGCTCATCCCCTTCCAAAACGAGTGAGCCTTCGGTGCCATGCAACGAGAGTCTTGCAGGAAACCCCGGATAAGTGGCAGTGCTGACAAACAGGTTGCCCAGCGCGCCATTGGCAAAACTCAGTGTGGCGCAAACCAAGTCTTCGACCTCGATTCGCTCATGGGCAACGGTCACCGCGCGTGCATACACCTCGTGGACCGGGCCGCAAAACCAGAGTAACAAATCCAAGGTATGGATGCCTTGAGTCATCAAACAACCACCGCCGCACATTGCCCAAGTTCCGCGCCCCGGCTCGGAGTCATAATACTCCTGCGTGCGATACCAGGCGACTCTCACATCGGCAGCAATGAGACGTCCCAAGGCTTGTTTTTGCAGCAAGGCATGGATCGTTCGACTGGCAGGATCGAAACGATGCTGGCAGATGATCGCAAGCTGTCGGCCGGACGCCTTCTGCGCGGTGATGAGCTCGGTGCACGCGGCTACGGAGACCTCCATCGGCTTCTCGATAATCACGTGTTTGCCAGCCCGCAGCGCCGCAGCGCCCAAGCGCGCATGCAGGCTAGCGGGCACACAAAGCGCGATTGCATGGATACGCGGGTTGGCGAGCACTTCATCCCAGCTTGCCACCGTGGTTGGAAACTTTGCGGCGAAAGCCGCGGCCCTGGCCGGATCTAGGTCTACGCAATGAGTCAAGCGGGCCAATGCTGGTAGCTCTGACAAAGCCTGGGCTTGCGTGGGAGCGATGGCACCGCAGCCGACCAGGGCGAAATTCAACGGCTCGGGACTCAAAGACATAAGCGTGGGAGAATCATGAAAAATCCACCCGGCTGCAAACGTAAGGTTATTGACCCAACTCCGCCGCCACCTCGCGCAAGGCGACAAGCAGGTTAGACCAATGCGCCTCCGTAGTCCCCCACCCTGAGCTTATCCGCAAAGCCCGGCGTGCCTGCTCGGCCGGCACGCCGAGCGCCGCCAGCACGTGCGAGGGGCCGTCTTTGCCTGTCGTACACGCCGCGCCAGTGGAAACTTGAACGTCGCGCTTCTCCAACCGCGCAATCCAGCGTGCGTGATCTCCGTGCGGCATGAGCGCAAAAACGGTGTTCCATAAACGGTCCGCCCCGGCCGCCACGATGCTCGTGCCCGGCAAGCTCGCCAACAATTCCCGCTCGAAGGCGCGCCGCCACCCTTCACGTTGAGACTCCCAGATAACGTGCTTCTGCTCGCACTCCACCAAGGCCGCCGAGAACGCGGAGATACTGGCCACATCTTCCGTTCCTGCGCGGTGCCCACCTTCCTGCAAGCCCCCACCCTGCGAACAAAAATCCGGCGCAGACCGACCCGTCGGTAACTTAAGAATACCTACCCCTTTGGGCGCGCCGAACTTGTGCCCGCTCGCGATCACCCAAGCCCCGCTAGCCCCCAATCCCGCGCCAGGCAACTTCCCCAACCACTGCGTCGCATCGCACAAGTAAGGGACCGAAGAAACACGACACGCCGCCGCAATTTCCGACCAGGGTTGCACGACACCGGTTTCGTTATTCGCCGCCATCACCACCACTCCCGCAACGCCATCAAGAATAGCCGCCTGCACTGTGGCGGCTGACACCACTCCGGCGGAATCATGAGCCAGCCAATCAATGCGCCCCGGGAAAAAACGGCCCGCCGCCGCGAGTACCGCGCTATGCTCCGTCCTGGCCACCGCGATCCTCGCGACCGCAGGCAGCCGCTCCGACCAATACCGCAGCACCGCGTGCGCGCCCTCGGTCGCACCCGAGTTAAAAACATACTGGGCCGGCTCGCCTCCCAAAAGGACCGCCACTGCCTCACGATAAGAATCCAACCGGATACGGGCACGGGCCGCCGCCCGCGTGGGACTCGAAGGATTTTGCCAATGCTCGGCCTGCACGCGCAGCCACGCCTCGCGGGCGCAATCGGCAAGCGCGGTCGTGGCGTTATGGTCGAAGTACGGCATCGCAAGTAAGGAAACGGCCAGAGCCCTAAGGGCCAAACCCCAAATCATGCTGGCGTGCCGCAGTGCAGGCTTGCACGAGCGAACTACGAGCACGACGCTGCACCTTTTATTCACCTATGAGCACCACCAAAGAAGTCGCAGTCGTCACCACCACCAAGGGTGAAATCACCTTGGAATTCTGGCCCGATGTTGCCCCCGGCCACGTCGAAAACTTCAAGAAACTCGCCAAGCAGGGCTTCTACGACGGCACCGCGTTTCACCGCATTATCAAAGGCTTCATGATCCAGGGCGGCTGCCCCAACTCCAAACAGGGCGCGCGTGGCGTCCCCGGCACCGGTGGCCCCGGCTACCAGATCAAAGCCGAATTCAACTCGAAGTCGCACGTGCGCGGCGTGCTCTCCGCCGCCCGCTCCGCCAACCCTGACAGCGCCGGCTCCCAGTTCTTCCTCTGCCACGGCGACGCCAAGTTTCTCGACAAACAATACACCGCCTTCGGCCAATTGATCAAAGGCGACGAGGTGCTCGAAGCCATCGCCACCGTCCCAACCGGTGGTCCCGAACGCAGCACCCCGAGCGAGCGCGTAGAAATCAAGAGCATCGCGTTCGTCACCGTCTGAGTCAGCGATTAGTAAACTCATCCAGGCGTTTAGCCCCGGCCCCGTCGCCGGGGCTTTTTTGTGCCGATTAATTAAGACGTAAACCGTTGCTCCTTGTGACACCCAAGCGAAGCACGTTATCACACCAGCTCCTCACCGGCATGGCGCGCATCGAACCCAATCCTACTCCACGCCACCAGAGCCTGTGGAGTGACCTCTTGGTCATCGCCCTCTTTGGATCTATTTTGCTGGGGGCGCTTCACGTCGAGCAGGAGTGGCGCGCGCCGCTGCGCACCTCGGCCCCGATCGACCTCTCGCCTTCGGTGTTGCCGCTCTACGCGCTCTACTCCCTCGCCCGTAGTTGGATCGCCTACGCCCTATCCTTGGTTTTCACCATCCTAGTCGCTTCGTGGGCTTACTACGACCCCCGCGCCCGGCGCATTATTCTCCCCGCGCTCGACGTGCTGCAAAGCATTCCCGTGCTCGGGTTCCTGCCCGGCCTGGTCCTGGCCTTGGTCCGGATTTTTCCAAACAGCAACACCGGCCTGGAACTGGCGTGCGTGATCATGATTTTGACCGGCCAGGTCTGGAACATGGCTTTCAGCTACTACGACTCACTCCAAGGCGTTCCCGCCGAACATCGCAACCTGGCCCGCCTCTACGATTTTTCCCCGTGGCAACGTTTCTGGCGGGTGGAGCTGCCTTTCGGCGCACAGAGTCTGGTTTACAACAGTATGGTATCGATGGCCGGCGGCTGGTTTTTCCTCAGCATCACCGAGGCGTTTCGGCTGGGAGACCAAGATTTTCGCTTACCCGGTATCGGTTCCTACATGAGCGAAGCGGTTGCTCGCGGAAATGTACCCGCACAACTTTATGGCGTGGTAGCGATGGCAGTGGTCATCATCACCGTGGATCGACTGGTTTGGTGGCCTCTGGTCCGATGGGCGCGCAGGTTCAATTTGGACGACTTTGCCGGCGCCTCCTCCGACACCGGCGGCACGGGACGGCTCAGCCTGTGGCTGGAACGCTCCGCCGCCTGGCGACGCATCACTCTGACTGGCGCAAAAATAACCGATGCCCTGCTCCGCCGCCGCCACGCTCCCCACAGCCGCTCAGCAACGAAGCCCCAAAGTCGCCGCCCCTTCCGCACTTGGCTTGGCCATGCCGCGCTGGGCGGATTGATCCTCGTCGCCGGCTACGCACTCGTCCGCCTTGGCCTGCTTATCATCCGCCTGGATGCCGGAGACTGGCACGACATCGCTCTCGCCACCGGTTGCACCAGTCTGCGCGTCTTTACCGCGCTCGCGCTCAGTGTGCTTTGGACCGTTCCCGCCGGCGTCTGGCTCGGCCTGCACCCCTCGCTTTCAAACCGCTTGCAGCCCTTGATTCAGTTCGCCGCGTCCTTTCCCGCCCCGATGGTTTACCCTTGGATTCTTGCCTTGGTAATCGCCGTGGGGGGCACCCTTAGCTGGGGGGCCATACCGCTGATCATGCTCGGCACGCAGTGGTATATTCTTTTCAACGTGGCCTCCGCTGCCTCCGCCATCCCCAACGATATCCGTAGTTGCGCCGCGCTCTTAAATCTCTCCGGCATGCGCCGCTGGACGCGTTATCTCCTGCCTGCCATAGCCCCGGGACTCGTGACCGGCTGCATCACTGCCGCTGGCGGTGCGTGGAATGCCACGATCGTCTCCGAATACATCCACTCCGGCACCGAAATCGTGCGCACCACCGGTCTCGGAGCCTACATCAGCCACGCCACCGACGCAGGCGACTACCCCCAACTCGCCGCCGGAGTTATCGTGATGGCCGTGATCGTTGTAGTCGTTAACCGCTTTGTTTGGAAGAAACTCCAGACCCTCGCCAACGAACGTTGCCGCTTCGGCTGACCTCCTAATCACCATGCCTGTACCGATTCTTTCCCTCGAACACGTCAGCCACGAATACGGCAGCGGCGCGCAACGCGATCTCATCCTCTCCGATGTGAGTCTGTCTGTTTGGGCCAACGATGTCGTCGCCCTGCTCGGTCCCTCCGGTTGCGGCAAGTCCACGCTCATGCGCATCCTGATCGGGCTCATCACGCCGACCAAAGGCACCGTGCTGCACCACGGCCAGCCGCTGACCGGCATCGCTCCACGCGTCGCGATGGTGTTTCAAAACTTCGCCCTTTTCCCGTGGCTGACCGTGCGCGGCAACGTGCTGCTCGCCATCGAACACCTGCCGCCCGCCGAACGCGACGCCAAGGCCGACCGCGTGCTCGCGACCGTCGGCCTGAACGCCTACGAAAACGCCTACCCGCGCGAACTCTCCGGCGGCATGAAACAGCGGGTGGGCATCGCCCGGGCGCTGGTCGCGGATCCGGAGGTGCTTTGCATGGACGAGCCCTTCAGCGCGCTCGACGTCCTCACTGCCGAGACCCTGCGCAACGAGCTCGCCCGCCTCCTCGCCGACCAGACGAATCCCCTGCGCACGATGATCCTGGTGACCCACAACATCGACGAAGCAGTGGAACTCGCCACCCGCATCGTGGTGCTCGCGGCCAATCCCGGTCGCATCGGCCAGATCGTGCCCAACCCGCTCCCCTACCCGCGCGACCCGAAGTCTCCGGCCTTCGCCGCCGCCGTGGAAAACCTCCACCGCATCCTCACCCACGCCACGCTGCCCGACGTCACGCCCGAAGGGTCCGACGTCGGCAAGGTCGTGCTCAAAACCGAGACCGGCCCGCGCCGTATCGTTCCCGTCACCATCCCTGCGGTCACCGCCGGCGAAGTGCTCGGCTTGCTCGCGTTGCTGCCCGAACAGGTCTGCGATTTTTTTGAAATCGCCGCGCGCCTCAGCCGCGATTTCGGCTCGGCGCTCAACTTGGTAAAAGCCGCCGAACTCCTCGAACTCGTCCATACTCCGGGCCAGGACGTGATCATCACCGAATTCGGCCGCCAGGTGCTGGCTGCATCGGCGGTCGAGCAACGCCGCCTGCTGCGCGACAAGCTGCTCAAGTTAAAAATCTTCGAGCTACTGGTGCGTTTGATCAACGTGCAGGAGGAAAAAACCCTCACCGACGAGACCCTGCTGGCAGAACTCGCCGCACTGCTCCCGCACGAAAAGCCCCGCGTGATTTTCCGAACTTTAATCAGCTGGGGACGCTACGCCGAAATCATTCAACACGACCAACGCAAGCACCAGGTCCGGCTCTACGAACGCAAACGCCCGCGTCCGCTCGCCGGTCCCGGAGAGCTTTAAGACTTGCCCCCACCCGGCCGACTAGACCGCGTGACGGTCCATGTAAGCACGGATGGCGGCGGCATCCGCCGGCAGCCTGTGCTTTAGCAGCGGCTTGGCCTTGAGCTTCTCCAAGCTGGGGTCGGTCGGCTCGATGCCGATCGCAGAGATGATCGTATCGGGGAATTTAGCCGGGCTGGCGGTGGCCAGCACGATGCTCGGGCGCTCCTTGGCCAAGCCCTTGAAACCGCACGCGGTGTGCGGATCGGCAATATACCGAAAATCCTGATACACCTGGCGGATCAAAGCCGGAATCTCGTCGTCGTTGCAACGCGAGGCGCTGAAACCATCGCCGTCGAAGTTCGCAAAGGTATAGGCACCAGTGCTTTTAAAAATCGCCATGATCTCGCGCACCTTGGCCGAATCTTGTCCGACACTGTAGTACAGAAAGCGCTCAAAATTGCTCGACACCTGGATATCCATCGAAGGCGCGAGCGACGGCGTGACCGTGCTGGTGCGGTAATCACCCGTCGTGAAAAGACGGTGGAGAATATCGTTTTGATTGGTCGCGACGCGGAAACCCCGCAGCGGCACCCCCATTTTCCGGAGCAGCCAGCCCGCGAGCACGTTGCCAAAATTGCCCGTGGGCACGACCCACTCGATCTCATTGCGCACCTCGGCCGGAAGTCGCAGATAGGCCCAAAGATAGTAAACGCACTGGGCGAGAATGCGGGCGAGGTTGATGGAGTTCACCGCGCTGAGACGGTGGCGGGTGCGAAATTCCTGGTCGGCAAAAAGCTCTTTTAACGCCGCCTGCGCGTCGTCGAAGGTGCCGTCGATGGCAAGCGCATGAACATTGTCCGCGCCGGTGCAAGCCATCTGGCGCTCCTGCAGCGGCGAGGTGCGTCCGTCCGGATAAGCGATAAAAATGGCGACGCCGGGCTTGCCTAGCAGCCCGTGAATCGCCGCCGAACCGGTATCGCCCGAGGTGGCGCCGAGCACGTTGATGGTCTGGCCGCGCACCTGACATTGATGGCCATAGAGATTGCCGAGGAGCTGGAGCGCGAAGTCCTTGAATGCCAGGGTGGGCCCGTGGAAGAGTTCGAGCACATAAGTCTGCTCGTCGAGCTTCACCACCGGCGCGATGTCGGCGTGCGAAAACTGAAGGTAACTCTTGGCGATGAGCGCACGCAAAGTTTCGGCCGGAATGTCGGTGGCGAAACGCGACAGAAACTCGAAGCACAGCTCCGGATACGAAAGCGGCGCGAAGCGCGCGAGGTCGGCGGCGGTGTATTGAGGGAGCGTCTCGGGCAGGTAAAGACCGCCATCAGGCGCAAGGCCGGTGGCGACGGCATCAGAGAAGCCGAGGGAGGGGGACTGACCGCGAGTGGAGATGTAGCGCATGGTGGCAAAAGGACAGTAGAGAGCCGCGTTAAAGAGAAAAGCGTTTGATGTCAGTTACCACCCATTCGCGGACGGCATGGTCGATCCAAAACTCAATCGCCACACGACGAAGAAAAATCCTTAAAATCTCATGTCCGTCATCGTCGCGCATGGCAGAAGAACCGCTCGGGATCGGGTGTTTTTCAGCGTGGTTTATAAGCGCGCGGTGAGTGGTGGCGGCACCGCGTTTGGTTAAACCCAACATCCCATCCACCGCCGGAGCGGAATAGCGGATCGAATACGGACGCACGACTTAACGAGGCATCGCGGCGATGAGCGCCTCTACCTGAGTCGCGGTATAGGATTTTCCCGCCTTGGCATCGCGGATGCGACGTGCCGTTTCCTTTTTCCAGGCTGGAGTGGCGGCACGAAGGCTGAGCAAATGAATCTCTATTTCACGTCGCTGCCGTGCGTTCATCTTAGTGATGGAATCTTTGATTTCGGCTATGCTCATGGACAAAAGCTTGCCGGGAAATCAAGGCGCGTCAACGGCGAGGGCAACGCGTGCATTTTCAATTTAAAATCCATTAAGATACAACCGGAAAACAACTTGCAGGATTTAATCGGCGGGGTCGATTCGAGAAATACAAACCAAGCGCCCACCGTTATCGACCCAGTAAACGCTGGCGTATTTACACTGAATGACCACGGACATTGCGCGACCATCGGCTTCGGCACGAATATAATCCGGCTCAAGGGCGGGACGCCGGGTGATGCTTTCGCATTCACTCTGCATTTTTCTCCGCTCGGGAACGCTCAATGCGAACAGGGCGCGTAGCGCGTCCTCGTGGATTGTATGCGAGAAACGCACAGGCCGACCCCTAAACGCCGAGTCGTTTGCGCGAGATTTCCATCAACTACAGTCTTGACCGTCGGCCACGACGAACGGTTGCAAGGGCAAGGACTGCGGTGCCAATCAAAGCTGCGTAAGTGGAGGGCTCGGGAATGACAGTCACGAAGTTGGACGCCTGCAGCGACACGCCTTCGGGCAAGCCTTCAAACCTGATTTCAGAAAAGGATCCCAGCAGGTTTGTCGCGTCCAGCAGTGGGAACATGAGCGAGGCCTCCGGCACATAGCCGTCGAGAAAACGGATCGTGACGAGTCCGTCGAGGGTGAGCGTGCCATCGACGAAGAGCTGATCGAAGAGGACAGAACTGGCGATTTCCATGAGCAGGTAGGACCCCGGCAGCATCGTGAAGTCGCCGTCGATCATGGCAGTTCCGGGCGAGTTGCCGAGATCGAATCCGGCGCCCTCGAGCAACGTCACGTCGCCGAATGTGCCTGTGCCACCCAACGTGCCCCCAGTGACGATCCAGGCCACGTCTGGTGCGTGGCCGTTGAAGCGCAAGGTTCCCGAGCCCGATTTGGTCAGGGACGCACTCCCCGACGTGACTCCTGGTAAATACCAATAACGGGCATCTGGATCATGCTGAAGTGGCTCAGGTTGCCCGATACCGACTCTTTCGATCGAGACGTCCGAGCCGCCTGCGATATCGAACCCGGCGTCCAAGCCGCCGGAGCGAGGGCTGGAGATGTCGCCGACGATAGCGGTCGCAATCGCGAGTTGGCTTGAACGCTCCTCAAGCCTGAGGGTGGCCCCGGCGGCCATTCTCACGATGAGATCAGTGTGGTCGACGCTACCTGCGCCGATGATCGCCGCGTTGCCCGGTTCGATTCCAATCCGTCCACTGCGGAAACGGCGATCACTGTCTTCATCAAGCACATTTTCAGGTAAGTTATTGAGGATCAATTTGGAGGATGTGACGAGGCGCCCGCCGTCACTGAAGTCAAGTGTGAGCGATGAGCCCTCACGCAGCACCATGGTGTCTTGTCTAAAAACGTAATCTGCCATACCCGCGAAACTTTGCCCCTTTCTTAAGCTAGTGAGATACTGTGCTAAGACAAACTCCATGGGTTGGGTTCCCCTCAAAACACCGTGCCCGTCCACGATCAGGCGCGTGCGCATGCCCTCGTCGTAAGCCAAAGGAACGGTTACTGTTCCACCGTACGAGGTGGCAAACGTAACGTCGGACTTGAAAAGACTTAGGTTGCGTGTCGCTTCAACCACACCGCCGCGGAGAACCAACTCCGATCCGGCTGCCTCGCGGGAGGTCAGATTCAACGTGCCGGATTCGATGGCGACACTCGGCCCTTCGGTGAATCCTGGACGCAGCACATCCCGTTGGTAAGTGCCTTCTGGTATGCCCGCGAGCGTGAGCACAACCTCGGCATCATTGCCTACATGATCCGCCAAACCGCCGACGACGTCGACATTGCGGCCAAGCGTGACGTGGTTGTTGGCACCTGCGATCACAAGCGTACCCGTTCCGGATAGCTTGCCGCCGAAAGTGCTGCCGCCGAAGAGCGACGAGGCGGCTTCGACGCGCAGCGTGGCGTCGTGCAACTCCAGGTTGCCTTGATTCTGGATCGAGTTGAGCGCCGTGATCGTGTGCGTGCCTTCCCGGTATGTGAGACGGGGCTCGCTGAACGACGGCGTGTAGTCGCCGAGTGTGACCGTGCGCCCGCCGTTCGCGCCGGACAGGATTTCCACCGCGCCCTCGCGGACCCAAAGGTTATCGAAATCGTTCGCGCCGTTCGCGATCTCGAGCGTGCCGGTCCCCGTCTTGTTCACACCCGGGCCGAGGATGCGCCCGTCCACGCGGAGGATATGCGTGTCCACCTGAAGCCCCAGACTGATGCCGCCGCCACCACCACCGGAGCCGCTGCCGCCGAAGGAGGGCAAGGGGAACGCGACGAGGTCGCGCCCGCTGTTGAGCGTGAGGCGCTGCGTAAGGCCGTTGTTCTCAACGAACCGTGCCGCAAGGACGGACCCGCGGAAGAGGCGCACGTCCCCGGATGCCGCGCCGAGGTTGGCGTCGTCGCGGATGGTGAGGGTGCCGTTGATGACGTTCACCCCTCCCGTGAAGGTGTTGGCGCCGGCCAGCTCGACACTGCCGCGGATACCGAGACCGCCGAACAAGTTGCCGGGCGTACCACCGAACAGCGCCTCGTCGATGTCCTGCTGGCTCGGTGCCAGCGTACCGGTGATCGGCATTTCCACCACCGGCGTGCGCTGGGCCTTGGTGCCGCCGGAATAACGGTTGTCGATGTGAACGGAGAAGACATCGGGTCCGGTGGCAAAAGTGTAGGAGTCATAGATGGCCTCAACGCGCCCGCGCCCGAACTCAAGCGAGCCGCCGGGCAAATTCGTGAAGCGGAGGCGCTGAGGCGTGGTGAAGACGTCAATGAGATCGCCATTGTGGTTGATGCCGGTGAAGGTCTGGTTGTCGAAGACCAGGCGGCGACTCTGGATCGGTCCGGAAACGGTGACCAGGGCCTCGACCGCAGCGTCTTCGCTGATGCCATTTCCGGCGAAGTTGGCGACTTGGTTAAGGGAGTTGAGCCACGAGACCGGTGCGCCAGTCGTGCCGCTGTCGACAAGAACTTGCAGCCAGTTGTCGGAACCAGCGGGTGGCACGGACCAGGTGCCGGAGCGGGGGTTTACGATGCCGGTGTTGCCAACCGGTGTGGGGCCGAACCAGAACAGGTCTCCGGAAACCGGTGGTAGGTCGGCGTGCAGGGAAGGGGAGCCACCAAGCACGGCGGCGATCATGATGAGCGAGTTGGTGCGCTTCATAACTTTCAGGTGCAGCGAATCGCCATATGTGGCTAGCCAGAATCCACAACTTTACAGAAACTCCGCTCAATTTACTGTTATTTAATAAATCGCCATATTACGTCAATAGATGCAATACAATTACATTAAATAAATCTATTAAAGGCCTTTTAAGCGCACCTAGCAGCCCGTCGGACTTAGCTATAAACTTCGCCTACTAATTACTAGGAAGAGGTATATGGTATAATTTGTGAACATTGACCGAGACACGCCGCTGTTGTTGCCACCGGACCTGAGGGACTGGGTGGCTAAAGATCACCGGGTACATTTCGTGATTGATGCTATGGACGCGGTGGACACGAGCGTGGCGGTGGTCACCGAGCGCGCCCAGTCTAGGGGGTCGGGTCGTTACTTGTTACTATTGAACATAATCAAAAGCGGGCAGGACACTGCTTTTGGATTCATCCACATTTATATCCCCAGCACACCAAACCCCCACATTCCTTCAGCGAAAACGCGCTTAGAGCGTCTCCAAGGCAAAGGCCTTGTGGGCTACGCGGGCGGCTTCGTCGGCCTTGGTCTTGTCGATGAGTACCGAGATTTTGATCTCGGAGGTGCTGATCAGCTCGATGTTCACCGCCGCCGCCGCCAGCGCGGTGAAGAGCGTGGCGGCCACGCCGCTGTGGGTCTTCATGCCGACGCCGACCACGGAGAGCTTGGCAATGTTATCATGGATCGCGACCTGCGCGCCGCCCAAGCTCGAGAGCACGGGAGCGAGGGTTTTTTCCACCTTGTGGGTGTCGGTCAGGGGAACGGTGAAGGTGAGGTTGGCTACGCCGTTGCGCCCCACGTTTTGCACGATCATATCCACGATCACATTGGCCTCGGCCAGCGCGGTAAAGACCTTGGCGGCGGAGCCGGGTTGATCGGCGATGTTGGAGACAACGACCTTAGCTTGGTCCTTGTCGACTGCGACGCCGCGAACGACGACTTTTTCCATGTAGGCGACTTCTTTTTTCACGATGGTTCCAGGGTTATAATTGAAAGAGGAGCGGACTTCGAAAACGACGTCATATTTATGCGCGAACTCGACCGAGCGCGACTGCATGACTTTGGAGCCGGACGAGGCTAGTTCGAGCATCTCGTCGTAGGAAATCTCTTCAAGTTTCTTGGCATCTTTCACGACGCGGGGATCGGCGGTATAGACTCCGTCCACGTCGGTGTAGATCTCGCACTTGTCCGCTTTTAGCGCTCCGGCAAGAGCGATGGCCGTAAGGTCGGAGCCGCCCCGGCCCAAGGTGGAAATGCGACCGTCCGTGGTGATTCCTTGAAAACCCGCCACGATGACTACCTTGCCTGCCGCCAAATCAGCCTCGATGGCCTTGGCGTCGATGCCTTGGATCTTGGCCTTGGTGTGCACGCTGTCGGTGACGATGCCGGCTTGGGCGCCGGTGTAAGAAATAGCGGGCACGCCGACCCCATGCAGGGCCATGGCGGTAAGGGCGATGGTCTCCTGTTCGCCGATGGCGAGCAACTGATCCATCTCGCGCTCGTCGGGATTATCGCAGACGGCCTTCGCGCGGGCGATCAGTTCGTTGGTCACGCCGGAACGGGCGGAAACCACCACGACGACCTCATGACCGTCGTCGCGGTAACCCTTGATGCGGGCGGCGACTTTTTTAATGCGTTCAACGTCTCCGACGGAAGTACCGCCGTATTTTTGGACGATTCGGGACATAATGAATAATGAAGAAAAAAGGGGGAAATCGGGTGCTGAAGAACTGAAGACGCTCAAAAGTCGGCGATGCGCAACAGAAGCGGCTTGCCCAGCACGCAACTGTGGCGGGCCAGACGGGCCACGGTGAGACGGATCTGGGCCTCGCTGCATTCGTGGGTGGTGAGCAAGAGGGACGCGGCATCCGGCTTTTCACTCGGACGCTGCACCAGACTGGCGATGTTTACTCCGGCCTTGGCAGTGCAGTTGGCGATCTTGGCCAGCACGCCGGGCTGGTCCTTCACGTCGAGACGCAGGTAATGCCGGGAGCGAAGCGCGGCGGGTGGCATGAGCGCGAGTTTGGTCGCGGGCGCGGGTGGCAGGAACGTGCCGCCGCGCACGAGCTGGGAGGCGGCATCGATGATGTCGCCGATCACGGCACTGGCGGTCGGATCCTGACCGGCGCCGCGACCGATGTAAGTGGTCTCACCCACGATGTCGCCGGAAACCGAGATACCGTTGTAAACCTCGTTCACGTTCGCGATGGCCTTGGCGAGGGGCAGCAAAGCGGGATATACCCCGACCGACAACACATCGCGCTCCAGGTCGCGCTCGATCACCGCCAGCAGTTTGATCGCGTATCCATTTTCCCGGGCAAAGGTAAGATCGGACTGGGTAAGCTGGGTGATACCCTCGACGACCATTTGCTTGGTAGAAACCCAGGTGCCGTGGGCGAGGTAGGCGAGCACGGAGGCTTTGTGGGCGGTATCCCAGCCTTCGACGTCGAGCGATTCGTCGGCCTCGGCATAGCCCAGTTCCTTCGCTTCCTTGAGAATCACCGTATAGGCCAGCCCCTCGCGCTCCATGCGGGTAAGGATGTAATTGCAGGTGCCATTCAGGATACCGTAGATGCGGCGAAACCGGTTGGCGACCAGGCCTTCGCGAAGGGCCTTGATAATGGGGATGCCGCCCGCCACCGAAGCCTCGAAAAAGAAACGTCCACCGTGTTTGCGGGCGGTGGAAAAAAGCTCGGGACCATGAGCGCAGAGCAAGGCCTTGTTGGCGGAGATCACGGTCTTGCCGAGTTTCAGCGCGGCCAAAGTAACCTGGCGGGCGATATCGGTGCCGCCGATCAGTTCGCAAACGATCTGTATGGTGGGATCGGTGGCGATGGACAAGGGGTCGGTCGTGAGCTGCTCGGGCTTGAGCGAGACATCGCGCTTTTTCTTGAGATTAAGCACTGAGGCCCGGGCGAGTATGAGCTGGGCTCCGAGGCGGGCTTCGAGCTCGGGGCGGGCGCGTTCGATGTGTTTCCAAACGCCCTGCCCGACGGTGCCGAGGCCGCAGATGCCGATGCTGATGGTGGGAGCCGTTTTCATAAGGAATTAAAAGACAGGTGTTAGGCCGATGGAACGGCAGACTTCTTAACGAACTTGTTTTCCGTGCCGTTACGCAGCCGGGTAATGTTGGCGCGGTGACGTAAGATCACGAAAACCCCTATCACCGTTGCCAAAACGGCAAAAGGTTTCGGGGTGCCCGGCCAGAACGAAGCGGCTGCGGGCAACACCACGGCGGCCACGATTGAGGCGAGCGAAACGTAACGGGAGACTTGAAAAACCAACACCCACGAAACCAAGCCGAGCAGCGTCGGGATGGGCAGCAACACGCACAAACCGCCCGCCGAGGTGGCCACACCCTTGCCGCCCTTGAAGCGAGTCCAGCAACTGAAACTGTGGCCGACGAGGGCGAAAACCAGACCGGTGAGTTGCATCGCCACGACGTGCTCGCCGCCAAATGCTAGCGGCCATCCGGCGGCGGCCGCGCCCTTGAACGCATCGAGGAAAAACGCCAGATCGCCGGCCCGTTTGCCCTTGGGCCCGAATTTCTCGCCCAACACGCGCTTCACGTTGGTCGCGCCAGGGTTCTTCGAGCCGTGCTCGAAAATATTAATCCCAAATTTGCGCGCAATCAGCCAGCCGAAAGGCAATGCGCCCAGCAGGTAGCCAGCGATGGCGGCAAGCAGAAGCGATGTGGTCATGAGGATAAGCGGGCCGAGCATGTAACCGTGCCATTACAGGACGCGGTTACATGGAACCGAGAACTCAAAGCTGGACGAACTTCGCCAGCTTGATGTTGGCGTTGGCCTTGATCGCTTCGCGGGCGGCCGCGCTGGGCTCGTGATCGACGCGCACCACCATGTAGGCGGTGCCGCCGGGGGTGAGGCGCGAGAGCGACATGTCGGCGATGTTCACGCCGTCGCCACCGAGCAAGGTGCCGACCGCGCCAACCATGCCGGGCTTGTCGCTGTTTTCGAGGACGAGGAGCGAGCCCTCGGCGGCGACTTCCACATCGCGGCCGTTGATGCCCACGAGGCGGGGCGCGTTGCTCTTGCCGATGAGCGTGCCGCTGGCGCTGTGCACAGTGCCGTCGCCGGCCGTGGCCTCGACTTCGATGAGGTCGGTGTAGTCGCCGGCGTCGGAGGATTTCACGACCTCAAACTGGAGGCCGAGGCGCTGGATGTAGGTGGGAGCGTTGACCGCGTTGACGCCCTCGCCGCTGATGCGACGGAGGAAGCCGCACTGGAGCGCGCGGGTGATGGCGTTGACGTCGAGCTCGGCGACCTTGCCTTGGAAAACTACGCGGAGCTTCGCGATCTGCTTGGGCGCGATTTGCTGAACGAGCGTGCCCAGCTTGGCGGCGAGATCGAGGTAGGGCGCGACGACCTTGGCGGCGGCGGCATCCATCGAGGGCAGGTTGACGGCGTTGCGGACCGCGCCGTGGAGGAGCACGTCGGCGATCTGCTCGGCGATCTCGATGCCCACGGTCTCCTGCGCCTCGGAGGTGGAGGCGGCGATGTGAGGGGTGAGCACGATGTTGGGCGCAGAGCGGAGCTCGCTGTCCTTGGGGAGGGGTTCGGTCTCGAAAACATCGAGGCCGGCGGCGCCGACCTGGCCGCTCTTAAGGGCAGCGACCAAGGCATTCTCGTTAACGATGCCGCCACGGGCGCAATTGACGATGCGGACACCCTTCTTGCACTTCGCAAGCGCGGCCTCGTCGATCATGTTGTTGGTCTCGTCGGTCAGCGGCATGTGAACCGTGATGTAGTCGGAAGCGGCCAGAAGCGCGTCGAGCGAGACAGACTCGACCTGCATGGCGGCGGCGCGGGCGGGCGTGAGGTAGGGGTCGTAGGCGAGCACCTTCATGCCAAAGGCCTGGGCGCGCTTGGCGACCTCGCTGCCGATGCGGCCGAGGCCGATGATGCCGATGTTTTTCCGGAGCAGCTCGACGCCGCTGAGCGTCTTGCGATCCCAGTTGCCGGCCTTCATCGAAGCCGCACCTTGGGCGATAGGGCGGGCGCAGCAGAGGATGTGGGTAAAGGTGAGCTCGGCGGTCGAGATCGTGTTGCCGCCCGGGGTGTTCATGACGACGACGCCGCGCTCGGTGGCCGCGTCGACATCCACGTTGTCCACGCCGACACCGGCGCGACCAACCACCTTCAAGAGCGGCGCGGCGGAGAAAACCTCGCGCGTTATCTTCGTCTCCGAGCGGACCGCGATCGCGTGAACGTCCTTAACGAGATCCAGCACCTGGGCCGGCGTAGAACCGTAGGCCTCGATGACTTCAAAGCCCGCCTGCTGACGCAGGAAAGCGACGCCCTTGGGAGATATTTTATCGGCGACGAGGATTTTCATAGTTGGGAAAAGGGTTTAGCGAATGCCCCGCATGCCCGGTCGGCAAGGAAAAGCTCGGAGAACCCGCACACCTTACTAAGTTGGCCAGTAATGACCCGCCTCGAGCAACAATTCGCCTTTCTCGCCGAAACCTTAAAACTCTCGGAAATCCTTCGCCAAACGCTGCTCCCCACCAGCCGCCGCCGCGAAAACGACGCGGAACACTCCTGGCACCTATGCCTCATGGTGCTCGTGTTCGCCGAACACGCCAACACCCCGGTCGATGCCTTACGGGTCTTAAAAATGCTCATCATTCATGACTTGGTCGAAATCGACGCGGGCGACACCTACGCCTACGACACCGCCCGTATGGTCGGGCAACACGAACGTGAAGCCCGCGCCGCCGACCGCATTTTCGGCCTGCTTCCCTCAGATCAGGGCGCGGAATTGCGCGCCTGCTGGGAAGAGTTCGAGACCCGCGCCACCCCCGAGGCCAAATTTGCCGCCGCGCTCGATCGCCTCCAGCCCGTCTTGTTAAACATCCTCACCGACGGCGAAAAGTGGCGCGAACACGGCGTCACCCTGCCCAAAGTCATCGCGCGCAACCAACACGCCCGCGACGGTGCGGCCACCGTGTGGGAACACGCGCTCAAACTGCTCGACGACGCGGTGGCTCGCGGCGTCCTGCCCGCGCAATAACGCAACCCGCCCCGCCTGCTCGCTGAGACGGCTCAAGCCGCGCCGGGATTGAGCTTACGCTCGGTCAAAGGCAGCATGACACCGCGCCGGAAGAGCGTTACCTGGCCCGTGCTCGACGAGACCACGATGCTCACGCAATCAGTCGCCACGCTCACCGCCGCCGCCGCCGCGTGGCGACTGCCCAGACCGCTGGGCAGCACGTGATCGCTGTCGGCGGCCTGCAAAAGACTGCCAGCCGAAGCGACGGTGCCGTCGCCCCGAATCACAAATGCCCCATCGATGGAGGAAAACTCCTTCACCGTTTCGTCCATGAACGGGTTTAAAATATTCCGGTCCTCATCCTTGTAACCGTAAAACGGATTCAGCACCAGCGGCTTGGTCAGCCGCTCGACCCGCGCGGTGTCGCCGACCACGAACATGCAGCCCACCGGCTTGCCCTCGCGACCCTCGACCCCGAGCTCCATCGCGATGCCGATCACGCGTTCCAGCACCTCGGGCTTCACATCGGCGGGCAGCAGATCAGCGTGCCCGCCCAGCAGGGTCTGAAACTCACGCTCCACATCCACGATCACCACGGTGTCGAACTGGTTGCTGCCGGCCAAACCGCCGACGCAGCAGATACGGTCGTTAAAGGAGATAATGCCCCGTGTCAGCGCCACAAACATCGCGCTGCGCAACTGGGCCATGCGCTGGGTCGAAAACGAGCGCACCTGAACCACCTGCACCGCCCGGTCGGCGGCGGATTCGTCGTCGAGCTCAACGTGGTTGCGCGTCACCAAGATGGTTTTGGCCTTGGGGAACCACGCACCGGGCTCGATGCCGCCCACAAAGGTGTCGCCAAAAACCATGATCGCCCGACACACCGCGCCGCGCGCCACGCGATCAGCTTCCCGAATCATCAGCCGGTTGATTCGATTTTGTTGCGCCTGCACTGGCCGGGCCAGAATTCCCCCCACACCCGCCACCAAGCGGTCATATAAATCCCCCAAGGTCGGCGCACCCACCAAACTCGAAACCAATTCGGGCTCCTTCACCAAACGCGCCACTGTAGCCAGCACTTGCAGATAATCCCGCGCACGTTCGTCGGCGAGCAGCAGGATGATCAGATGCGCACGCTCCCCCTCGAGCGTTCCCTCGTGTACGATGCCCTCGCGACTGCGCCCGATCACCAAAACGTACCGGCGCGACATCTTTACCCGGACATGCGGCAAGGCCACGCCGTTTCCCAAATAGGTGGTCATCGTGCTCTCGCGCTGGAGTAAGCCCTTGAGCAAAGCATCCCTCCGTAAATCAGAAAAACACGCGGCGGCGTTTTCCAGCAGCTCGTTCAACGCACCTTTGAGATCGTGGGAATGCAACTCCACGAATCGATTGCGGGCGATGTGACGTTCGAGACGCATGAGTTAAGCAACAGACGAGATAAAAACCGACAACGGCCAACCAGAGCCGCGAATGAGAACCTTATTTCTCCCACTCCAACGCGCCTTTTTTCACTTCGTAAAAAAGACCCAAAACCAGCACGCCGAAAAAGAACCCGATGGGAGCCATGATCGCAATGTTGTTGGCCAGGAAATCCCGGTAAATAAACGCCCACGGAATTAGGAAGACCACCTCGATGTCGAAGAGGATAAACAGCATGGCGGTGACGTAAAACTTCACCGAAAACCGCGTATGCACGATGCCCTCCGCCTTCACACCGCACTCGTAGGCAGTATCCGTGATCGCGGTTTTTTTCCGCGCGCGTTGGCCGAGTAAATGACTGACGCCGACGATCAAGCACGCCAAGCCGGCGGCAAGAATGAGCTGGATCAGAATGGGCGCGAAGTCAGCGGCGGTCGTCATAGGATACAGTAAATAAAAGTGTCACAGAGCACATCGGACCCGTGACCTCCGCAAGGGTGTTTTTAGATCACGTCAAAGCGAGACAATCGGCTCACGGCACCGCCACCGGTTTTACCACCACCGGCACGTTCCCCAGGCGCGAGCCCACGCCCAAGGTCTCGGCGAATTCCAAGGTGCGGATCTCGGCGCTAATCGGGTCAAAGCCCTCCTCGCGGCGGGCCTGATTGATACGCGTCAACATCAGCGCATCCATCTGCACCGGATCCGTGCCCAGCCAGAGCCGGGGATCTCCGCGAGTGTACAGCGCATTGTAGCCGGGCCCGCCCACAAATTGCCACTGCTCCAAGGTCGCCAGGGTAAACGCCCACGTCTGGCGCAGCTCGGGTATCGCCGCCATCTCCGCCACCGCCGCCGGCGCACTCCGCGTGCTGCGGAAAAAGCGCGAGGTGTTGGACGCGTTCCAAAGCGTGGCATTTACCAGCGCTCCGTTCACCCCGAGCGCCTCATGATCGGTGTAAACCGGGAGGTTGATCCAGAAATCCGCCTCCAAAAAGAGGGGAGTGGCGAGGAAACTCTTTCGGTCCGCATCCCGATCCGCCTTCGGTATCAGCGCCCCCGGCCGGTCCAAATCAAAATCCGGGGCCATATCCTGCCGCCCGGATAAAATCGGATCAAAACGAGAAGGCAGCGGGCTGTCATAAAACCAAACCGGGTCGTAGAAACGTCCCGACTCGAGCACGAAAAAAGGATGTCCCGCAAACGGCGGTGCCAGGAGTGGATCGTTGGGCAGGTAACCGGTCAGGCGCAGTCGCAGTTGGTTCAAGCCGACCAAAAAGATATTCTCCCGCGTATAACCACGCCGCATCAGCGCCTCGATCACCGCCCGAACCAGAGGCTGCGGCGTAGCCAGGCCGGGACCGGACTCGGCATAAATTTTAAGCCCCACCTTGGCCTTTTCACCCGGCGTGAGGCGACGTCCCACCTTGGTTTCGAATTCGCGAAAAAGCGACTCAACCGGACCGGCATAACGATCCGGGCTGGACATCGCCGCGCTAGCGCCCGCCTGCAAAGGCGGTAACGCGACCTCCCAAAGCGTCTGGGCGCGCAAGGCCCCGACACCGGAAAACCAGAAAACGAAAAGGGAGGTGAGTAAGCGAATAGACATAAAGAGCTGGCGCAGTCCTTGACAGAGCATGTGCCGGGCCGAAAGTGCAACCCCGCCTCGATGCCGCGCATTAAAGATAGCTGCAAACAAGACCTCAAACTGCGCATTAACATCGTAGACGTGGTCTCCCGTGTGGCCACCCCGCGGCGGGCCGGCGGAAGTAAATTCAAGGCCCTCTGCCCGTTTCATCAGGAAAAATCGCCTTCGTTCCACTTCGATTCCGACAAGGGCTTTTACAAATGCTTCGGCTGCGGAAAATCGGGCGACATTTTCACTTTTGTCCAGGAAACCGAGGGACTGAATTTTAGCGAGTCGATCGAGGCCCTCGCCCAGCGCTTTAACATCGCGCTCGAATATGAAGAAGGCGGTGGCGGCCCCAGCCGCGAGGAACGCTCCCTGCGCCAGGAACTTTTCGATCTGCACGAATTCGCCGCCGAACACCTCCACCAAGCCTTCAAAGGCGCAGGGGATGCCGCCACTTGGATGCGCGACTACTGGATTCGTGATCGTCGTTTCAGCCCTGAACTGGCCGATGAATTCAAAATCGGCCTGGCCGACCCCACCGGCTCAGGCCTGGGCGGGGCTTTGATGCGAAAAAAGTTTTCCGAGGCAGCCCTGCGCCAGTGCGGGCTTTTTTTCATTTACGAGGACCAGCTCCTCACTGTTGGCGCGCTTCGCCCCCGCTTCCGCGGCCGTCTGATGATACCGATTCGCGACCATCAGGGCCGCGTAGTCGCCTTTACCGCCCGCCAGACCAAGCTCACCCCGGAGGATGATCCCGCCCGGGAAGCCAAGTACGTTAACTCGCCCGAAACCCCGATTTTCACCAAGGGAAACCTGCTCTTTAACCTCGACCGCGCCCGTGCCCACGTCGGCGACGGCAAACCCTTCGTGATGGTCGAGGGCCAGCTCGACGCCCTGCGCTGCTGGTCGGTCGGTCTCAAAACCGCCATCGCCCCCCAAGGCACCTCGATTACCGATGGCCAGCTTCACCTCCTGCGTCGCTACCACACCGAGCTGGAATGCTTTTTCGATAGCGACGGCGCCGGCCAAAAAGCCGCGCTGCGCCTGCTCCCCTTGGCCCTAAAAACCGGGATCGAAGTGCGTTTCCTCACTTTGGCCGGCGAAGGCAAAGTCGATCCCGACCTGCTCTTCTTGGAAAAAGGCCTGGCCGGCTACGACGA
>JAIXRU010000091.1 GCA_027485045.1 Opitutaceae bacterium
CGTCGCCAGACAAGGGCGATGTAACCGGGGCTTTTGGGTCTGCTTGGTAAGTCTCCATCCCAAGCCTATGTCCGCTATTGCATGTAAAGTACAGTAAAAGAATGCCTTAACGGCATTGGCTCTTATTCCGTTTTGAGTCGTGCGAAGAGACGGACGGACGAACCCATGGGGATTTGCACAAGGATGTCGTCGTTGGCGGTATCGTTTTCAATAACCGTCACTTGAACTGCGCCGCTGCTGGAGGAAACATTTCCTATGCTTGTGCGGGTCCAGGTGGAGAGGTTTTCGCTTACTTCGACGCTCAGCGTCTGGTCGGTCTCACTGAGGTCGCGACGTTTAAAGCTGAGCGTGAGATAGCCTCCCGAGACCGTCACCAAAGGCTGAATTTGCGCACTGTCGTTGGTGATGGGATTACCACCGAGAATGAATTCGAGACTGTTTTTCAGACCATCCAGATCGGGATCAGCAGCGGGACTGGCGTCCGCTCCGTAAAGACCGTAGGAGGCCAGCCACTCCGCGAGGGGTGTGGTGCTACCGACGAGCAGGAGGCCCGAGCCGTTGATCTGGGGGATTTGGTGGGTGGCGCTGCTCCCTAGTGCTCCCCATGTACCTGTCGTCTGACGGATGCCGTTAACGTATAAGGCATTGATTAAATCAGTACCCGAATGATTGAGATTAAGGGTGGTGCCCGTGGCAAGTCCGAGAGCGGCGGAGTCGACAAGATCAGTCCCATTAAGGGTAAGCGTGCCGGCGGAGACGATGAGGTTGCCCTCGAAGCCCTGATTAAGTACGAGATTGCCTGTCCCTGTTTTGTTTAAACTAGGCGGGTTTATGGGATCGCTGGCGATTAGTGGTCCATTATAGACTAATTGAGTGCCGGGGGCGACCTCTATGGTGGAATTGGCACTGACGAAGGTGAAGCGATTGGTTGTGAAATTTGCGGTGGTGCGGAGGGTTCCGCCGAAAAAGACCAAGGAGCTGTTCGCGTCACCGAGTGCGGCGTCCGAGGAGATCGAGAGGGTGCCGTTTTCGATCGTAGTGCCGCCGAAGTAGGTATTGGGGCCAGAGAGGATGAGAGTGCCGGACCCGGTTTTAAAGACACCACCCTGGCCATTGATGGCACCGGAGAAAATGCTGTCGGTGGAGTTTCCCGCAACGATCAATGTCCCGAGGCCGAGGTTAACAGTGCCCTCGCCAGCCAAAGAAAGGACCGTTTGGCCGAAGCCTGCCAGGGCGAAGGTGCCAGCGGCCCCCACTTGAAGGGCAGAGGAGCTGTTAATGCGGTTGGCGGCACCGAGAGCGAGCGTGCCCGCCTCGATGATGGTCGCTCCGGTGTAGGTGAGGGTGGAACCGAGGGTGACGGTATTGGTGCCGCGCTTGGTGAAAGAGCCCAGGCCGGAGACGGCATTGGTGAAGGTGAGGTCGTCGGAGCGGTGGAGCGCGAGGTTACCAGCGGCAGCGATGTAAAGGGGGCCGCCCAAGGAGCCGGTGGTGCCGCCGTTGCCCAGGCTGAGCGTGCCGGTCAGGATACGGGTCTCGGCGGTGAAGGCGGGGTGGTTGCCTGTGAAGGTGAGGGTGCCGGTGGCTTCGGCGCTTAAGTATCCGCCGGAGCCACTGAGGATGCCGGCATAGGTGGTGTCGCCGGTGCGGCGATAGATGACGTTGCCGTGGTCGAGGGAGATATTGCCGGTGATGGAGGCGGTGTGGGCGGAGTCAAAGATGAGGAAGACGTCGGCATTGGGCCCGGTGCCGCTGCCCACGGTGAAGTTGCCCGAGTAAGTCCCTCCGCCGTTGATACTGAGGACGCCGGAGTCGACCGATGTGGAGCCGGTATAGGAGTTGTTCCCGGTCAGGATGAGGGGGCCTGAGCCGATTTTGCGCAGGTTACCTATGCCATAGATATCGCCGGAGAGGGTGGAAAGATCGGAGCGGTTAAAGATGAGGGTGGAGTTGTTGCGGATTCTGCCCGTGACAGAGCCACTTTCGCCGCCGTTACCGAGGGACAATGCCCCTGCTGATATGAAGGTACTATAGTCATAGCCTGGAATATTGCCGTTATAGGTGTGGTCATCGGTGAAAGTTAAGGTGCCGCTGCCAGTTTTAACAACGCTACCTATTCCGTAGATGTAACCGTTGTAAGTTAAACTATCCGAGTGATTAAAGATCAGTTCATCATCGTTTTTGATTTCTGGGGAGTAGGCGCCCGAGGCACCTCCTGCGCCCAGACTAACGGTGCCTTGCCTGACCCATAGGGTGGACGCATTTGTCGAGTCGCCGGTAAGGGTGAGGGTTCCGAAACCGACTTTAGAAAATATCCCGTAGTATGAGATTGTTGTGATATTGCCCGAGAAGGTGGTGTCGGCGTTATTAGAGCCTACTCTGAATTCCGAGGATGTATTGAGGTTTAAGGTGCCGGATCCAGCGAGCCCGCCGAGCGTTGATAGACCCGAGGTTGCCTTTACCGTGGCGCCGCTGGCCACGGAGACAGTGGAGGCAGCGTAATTTACTATCTCCAAAGTGCCGACCTCGACATTAGTAGGACCCGAGTAGTTGTTAGAACCGGTAAGAGTCCAACGGCCGCTACCGGTCTTGGTGAGTCCGCCCGAGCCGGAAATGTTGCCGATACTTCCTGAGGTGCCTGCCCCGGAGAGGGTGATGAGGTTGCCTCCGTTCGTAATGGAACCGGTTAAATAAAGTCCGCCCGTACTTGAGGGGCTGACGTTAGTAAAGATCTGGGCGGTGCTTAGGGCGAGATTGGCGCTTATGATCTTCATCCCGGTGGCGCTGGTGTTGACGATGCCGCTTGCCCCCAAGGTCAGCGTGAAGGGGCCGGAGAGGGTGGTGTCGCCTGTGCCGTTAAACACCAGACCCGCAACGCTGCGAGAAGCGCCAAGCGTGGGTTGAAAAGAATCGGTGCCATTAAAAGCAACGGTATTGAGCGTCACGCTATCGGCGGGAGCGCTGCCGCCGATCCAATTGGCACCGGTTGCGAAGTCGGTGCCGGCATCGGCCCAAGTTAGGGAGGTCTGGGCGTGGAGGGGTGATGCAATGAGCAGTGCAACGCCGAAAGTCAGTGTCTGCGTAAACCGTGGGGCAAACCTGTCGTATTTTGACATGACATAACATCGCTCATTTGGGATGTTTCTTGAGCGGAATAGGTGCCTTGAGTGTAAACTTATCGGGTTAAGCGGCTTTAAAACATAGGCCGAAAGACCAAAGTGCCGAGGATAAAGACGGTACAGCACAGGAGCCTGTCGGTGATTTTTTTAGCTTTCTTGATGGGCGGCGGCGCGGTGGAGTGGGCGGCTATGCCTGAAGTCTCGATCAAACTGAAAGCCAACGTGCGCTCCCGCGTGCTCACCGGGCACCCCTGGGTGTTCGCCAATGAGATCGAGGCACTCGTCCCGGCCGAGCACGATGGCGAGGTCATTGAACTGCGCGACCGCACCGGACGGTTCATCGGCACGGGCATTTACAATTCCAAGTCGCAAATCGTGTGGCGGCGGATCAGCCGGGACCGGGTGGCCCTGGACGCGGCGTTTATCCGTGCGGCGCTGGAGCGCGCACTGGCCCGGCGCGGGGGTCGGCAAGCAGGGGCAAACCGCCGCCTGGTCTGGTCGGAGTCGGACGATCTCCCCGGCGTGGTGGCCGATCAATTTGGCGATACCGTGGTGCTCCAGATCCAGACGCTGGCGATGGACCGCAGGGCAGACGTGATCGTCGAGACGCTCGCGGAGTTAACCGGCGCGGCAGAAATCATTCTGCGCAACGATGCGAGCATACGCCGCCTCGAAGGTTTGCCCTCGGCGGTGAGCACGCGCAGCGGGCAGGCCTGGGCGCCACGCTGGCATGCGATCGACGGGTTCGAATACTGGCTCGATCTGCAAAACGGACAGAAAACGGGCTTTTACCTCGACCAACGCGAGCAACACGCGGCGGTGGCGAAGCATGCGCGGGGGCGGCGGGTGTTGGACGCGTTTTGCAACCAAGGCTCGTTCGCGTTGCACGCGGCACGCGCCGGGGCGAAACAAGTGCGCGGTCTGGACAGTGCGTTTGACGCGATTTCGCAGGCCAAACGAAATGCGGAGCGCAACGGGGTGGCGGCGGAATTTGAGGCGGTCAACGTTTTCGATTATTTCGGCGCCCGGCACGAGGAAACCTGGGATTTGATCGTGCTCGACCCGCCGCCTTTCGCCAAATCGAAGAGCGCCCTGGACGGCGCGCTGCGCGGCTACAAGGAGCTGAACCTGCGCGCCATGAAAGCGCTCGCGCCCGGCGGCTTGCTGGCGACCTACACCTGCTCGCACCACATGCAGGATACGGAGTTGCGGGGAGTGCTGGCCGATGCTTCGGCGGATGCGAAGCGCAAGGTCCAGGTGGTGGAGTTTTGTCACCAGCCGGCCGACCATCCCGTGTTGGTGACGATGCCGGAAAGCGAATATCTGCGCGGCTACATTCTTCGGGTGGAGTAAGCGGCGCCACCGGCACTCATTTTTGGTGTGTCACTGGTGTGGGCAGTGGCGCGGCTGAGGCGGTGGTGAATCTGGCGCTTCTGATCGGGCGTGAGCGGAGGCAAGGCGGGCAGTTCATGGGCGCGCGCATCCCCGAGGAGGCGGGCGGCACAGGCGCGAGCCTCGGCCCAACGTTCGCGCAGGGGGGCGGTGGCGAAGGGCAGGCCGGGCGCGAGAGGCTCGGCGGCGGCGAGGTTTTTCAGGAAGCCACGCCACTCGGTGAGGAGCCGGTCGATATCGCCACGTCCGGCGCGGGCGAACTCATCGGTCAGGGTATGCACCAGACTGCCGCGCGAGGCGGTGCGTTCGACCAGGGCCTGCACGATCTCGCTCGCGCCCCAGCCGTAGGATGGTGGCAGGCCCTCCTCGAGGTAGCCCTTGGCGGAGACGCGCCGGTAGGTTTTTTCGCATACATGCACGAGCCGGCCGAGGCGGCGGGGATTGGTGCCGGAGAAGCGATCACCCGCGAAGAGGTTGGCGCAATCGAAGAGCAACTGGTCTATCGGGTAACGCCGATCTTCGAGGCCGGCGGCGAGAGCGAGGCCCTCGGGGCCGATGAAAACGGAGACGATGGCACCGCGCGCGGTCAGGCGCAGACGCTTGTCGAGCACGCCGACGCGCTGCCATTCCCAGAGCGGGGTGGGCTCCGGGGAGAGGGCGAGGCAGGCCTCGCGCAGGGTGCAGGTGGCGCAGCCCGCGAAAGGCTCGCGGCGCCGGCGCACGAGGCGGGCACGCCCCGTGTCCGTCAACTGGTCGCAAGGCAGACGAGTCCCGGGCCCGAGCGCGGAGGTGGCCTCGGCCCCGAAGACAAGAGGGGTTTCGGTGAAGAAGCGCGGGGCGATGTAGCGGGCGAGCTCCAGGGCGGAGGCTCCGGGGGTGAGCTGGCGGAGCACCGTCACCCAAGGCAGCGGCGCGGCGCGTTTGAGCCGGAGGGGTGCGGCGCGGTGGAGGCCCGGGGTGCGGGCGGAGACCAGCATGTAGCCGGTCTCGTCGAGACCGCGGCGACCGGCGCGCCCGATCATTTGCAGAAGCTCATGCGGCGCGATGTCGCGCTCCAGTCCGCCCACGCTGAAACTGGAGGTGGTGAGCATCACGGAACGCAGGGAAAAATTTATGCCGGCGGCGAGGCCGAGGGTGGCGACGACGGCGCGGAGTTGTCCGGCCTTGGCGAGCGGTTCGACCAGACCGGCGCGCTGGACGTAGGAGAGCCCGCTGTGGTGGTAGGCGATGCGGCGGCTGAGCAGCTTGGCTAGCACCGGGCCGGCCATGGATTCCTGCTCGGGGGTGAGGGTGAGCGGGTCGGCGAGGGGGAGCTCGCGGGCGAGCTGGCGGGCAAGGCGTTCGGCATCGGCGCGGTGCGGAGCGAAAACGAGCACGGGGGCGAGGTTGTTGCGCAGGGCGCCGGCGACGCGGCGGGTCCAGAAACTGCCGATCTCGGAGGGCAGGCCGTAGACGAGCTCATCGACCGCGATCTCCTCCAGCGGGACCGGCCGGACGGCGGTGCGAACAACCTCTAGCTGGCGACCGAGGCGGGTGAGCCAGGCGGCGACATCATCGGGATTGGCGACGGAGCCGGAAAGCAGCAGGAGCTGGACCTGGTTGGGCAGGGTGGCGAGCACGCCCTCGTAGTGGTTGCCGCGCGCGGGGTCGGAGAGCCATTGGTATTCGTCGATGACGAGCAAATCGGGCAGGGCGGAGCTGGCACGCAGGAGCGAGCCTTGGGCGGCCTCCAAGGTCGCCACCACGACGGGGGCGTGAGGGTTTACAGAGAGGTCGCCGGTGGTGATGCCGACGCGCCAGCCGCGCGCCAGCCACTCGGCGTATTTGTCGTTGGCGAGGGCGCGGGTGGGAACGGTGAAGACGGCGCGGCGGGCGAAGTTGCCCTGTTCGACAAAGCGCTCGAAAACGTGGGTCTTTCCGGCGCCGGTGGGAGCGTCGACGATGACATCGCGCCCGGACTGGAGGGCATGCACGGCATCGCGTTGCCAGCGGTCGGGCAACACGAGGGTTTGCAGGCCGGCTAAGTCACCGAAGCGCATGAAGGCGGCAGGATAGGACGAGTTATCCCACGGTCAAACCGGGGCGGCTTTTCCAAAATATAGCTTTAGTAGAAACAAGCGTGCTTAATGTAATGATAAATCGTTGCTCGCCCATTGACGGGCGGGGGGCAGGCGGTGCTTCGTCTCGGGGATGGCATGGGCCGATCAACGGCTTGTGCCTGATTTTATCCTCACCTCCCACATCTATGAAAAAGCTGCTTCTCTCCGTTCTTTTGATCACCGGCCTGCTCAATGTCGGCTCGGTCTTCGCCGCCGACACGGCACCTAAGAGTGTCATCCACGTGGTTACCGTTACTTGGAAAGCCGGCACCACGCCGGAACAGATTCAGGCCGCCTTGACCGGCGCCCAGGTGCTGCCGGCGCAATACAAGGGTATCACCAAGGTGTGGACCAAGACGATCAAGGCGCAGGGCGACCGCACCCATGCCATCGTCATGGAATTCGCCGACGTGGACGCGCTCAAGAACTACACCGACAGCGCAGCGCAGAAGGAATGGTACAAGGCCTACCTCCCC